>JAOAFX010000056.1:15502-15818 GCA_026416055.1 Caldifarciminota bacterium | reverse complement strand
CAATAAACACATAGAAATTATCATCTTCTTCTTCATACTCTTCAATTTCAATATTGGGTTTCCTGCTTTTGCCACCCTTTTTATCTTCTGTGTCTGTTTTATCATTCCCTTCCAAAAATGTGTTTTTGAACTGAAGCGGTTGTTTTTCTTTTTCACTTTTCGTTTTGCCTTTCTTTTCTGCAAATTCCATCAGTGCTTTATGCACTTTAATTTTTCTTCCTTCTATATATATCTGCTTCCCGCTTACTTCATAATAAACTCCATCTTCGCTATCTTCTTTTTTTTCTACATTTTCCAGAACCGCAGTCTGTGGCTT
>JAOAFX010000056.1:0-15492 GCA_026416055.1 Caldifarciminota bacterium | reverse complement strand
CCTACTTCATAACAATCATTCCCCTTGTCATCTTTTCCCACTTTTACATTTTTCAAAATCGCAGTCTGGGGCTTTTTAATAGTTATATAAAGTTTTTTGTCTCTATAATAACTATCTTCTACAATCCACTCATCTTTACCAAGCATCGCTGTGTCAATAGTAAAACTTACTTTATAGAATGAAAGATGTTCCTCTTTGTTATACGGATTTGGAGTAACATCAAGTCCCTGCTTTATGCCTCTCTCTACTAAATCATGATTTGCATAAAAAGCCATATCTCCATTGTAAGGGTCTAAACCTACAGCCTTTGTGATTCCTACAGGTGATTTCCTTTTTATAGATGCCTGCTCACCTATAGTGTACATATAACCAAAGGCATCAAGTTCAGGGCTTGTGATTATATCGTCCTTTGTAATATCAAACTGGACCACTGTTCCCTGACCTGTTACTTCTGCAGGTTTCCAGCCAAAGGCTTTATGAAGAGTGGAAAACAAGTAATGTCTGATAGCTGGTTTACCGATGAAACTTACAGTCCTATTGCCTCTTTGTAGCTTCTTGATTGACAGGATATTCCCACCTATTTTTTCGTCTCTGTTAAGGGCAGAGGCTTCAAAAATCATTGTTAATGTTATGTGATTCATTCTTCACCTCCTTCTTTTTCACCACCTAAAATAGGTGCGAGAAAGGAAAATATCAATGTTTTAAAATACGGTTCGTTTTCTGGTTTAAAGGCTTCTATAAGGTCGTCCGGAAATTTTTCCTCATTTGCTTTAAAACATCTTAAAAGCATATAAAAAACATTGTCTTTATTACCAAGACGAACCTGCTCAAGGATACGGAAACCAAGGTCATCTATTGATTTTGCTACCTTACTTGGAATTTCTTGACCTCTTTGTTTTACTTTCCACACCAGTGTATCAATATGTTTTTCACTCATATTTTACCTCCGTCTACAAAGTTTTTATTATTTTTGCATAAAGTTCTGGTAAAAGACTTGAAACCTTAGCAAGGTGATTTAAATCCCGGTAATTATCAACATATTTAGTTACAGGGTCATTTTCGGATATTTTTTCTTTGTTTTTTAATTTTAGAATGCTTCTTAAAACGAAATAGTTTGCTTTTTCCAGTTCAGAGAATTTACCACTGACAATTAAGTCAAAGATTTTTTCTTCTCCAATCATATTTATCAGATTTGCAATTTCATAATCAAGCAAAATCCGTGTTATATGATAAGGAAGGTCAAAGTAATCAATTATTGTTTCCCATTTTCTTTTAGTTTTATCTACCAGAATTCTCCTTTTAACAATAACTTCAATATTCATTATAGTCCAAGCTCCAAGCAAAGCCCTTCTTTTTATTGCCCATTGAATTAGCGTGGAAGCAAATAGTTTTCTGATTTCGTTCTCTTTTTCCCTTTTTAAAAAATTTTCTGCAAATTGGTTTAAATCTTTAGTGAGTATAAAAAAGGGAGTATTGAGAAAAATTTCAGTTTGTTCTTTGTTTTTTGCCTTGTCTAAACCAATACCAATAAATGGTATATGATGACACATAATTATAAATTCACACTTTGAGCAAATAAATTCTCTTGATTTCAACATCCAATACGTATTTGGGAAAGATTTTTCAGAACCCAAAAGAACATTACCATAGGTTTGATTTAATACTTTAAGTTTACTTTTAGTGGTGGGATAAGTATAACCACAAAAAGCGCAACATAGATTTATTCTGCCTTTTTTTGTTTCGCCATTAATCTGAAGTAACGTTTTTATTTTGTTTTTTAGGCTTTTTTCGGTCTGATTTGCATAGTAATACCTTTGAGTTCCGCGCGACTTGCCTTTGTATGAAATTTGAAGTTTATCTTTAGTTATTCCATGCCAAACTTCAAAAATTTTGTCCTCATTTAATTTGTCTAATTCTATTTTAGCACACTCTTCTATTTGGTATTCAACTTTTAATTCCTCCAACACCCTCAAAAAACCCACAACTCCTGCATTATAGAGCCAGTTGGAAGGGTAGAGGGTAATGGTATTTTTATTGTTATCCGTCATATCAATCTCCCATTTTTAATATTTCCAGCATACCAAACCCCTGACCAGTACGGATGCCGAGTCCATAGTCATAAACAAATTGCAGAATTTCTAAAGAACCTTCTAACCAGAAAACACCCCTGAAGCCTCTTACATTGCCTTCGTAATGTTTTACGATTGTCTCTTTGATAGGATTATCAATTTCATAGGGCAGAATCATCTCTATTTTGTGAACACCAGCCCTTCCGGTTAAAAACTGATAGCGACTGTTGGTGCGCTGGATAAGGCATTGGTTAAATCTTTCCAGGTCATCTGTGGGTATGATATACCATTTTTTGAAATCTTTTTTCGGAGCCTGTGGGTCATTGAGAACAGAGACACCGATGGTTTTAAAAAGGACTTTAGTTGTATTTATGCGACGATAGGGCAGAAGGTTAATATCGGTTATTGTTAAACTGGCGTCGTTGGATATCGGTATTTTGTTTCCTTTCAGCACCAATATTCCATTATAAAAATTTGTTATCACCACCGGGTCGCCGCTTGAGAAAGTAAAGTTAATTATATTACCTGTTTTAATTTTTTTATCTTCAATCTCAATTTTATCGCCAAGCCAGACCGAAAATGTATATGGCTTGTATTCTTTTTTACTGATTATCTCTTTGTTTATTTCTGTATTACTGAATGCCCTTTTTATAAGTGATATGAAAACACGCCGGTAATCTTTATTTATTTTAATTGCTGATTCTGAAACAAGAGAAACATTTATTTTCATCATGCCCCCTTATAATCAATAGTAGCAGTCGTTCTATAATAATCTTTTTAGATTTTTTCAATCTTCACCTCTCTTTTTCTTAAAAAATTCTGCATGGGGCCAGCTGCAGAATTTTATTATTTTTTAATACACGTAATTATAATCAATGAGTATTAGAAGTCAATAGCAAAGTTATTGAATAAAAAAGACTTAGGAGCAAACTTTTGTATTTTAACTGGGGGCAAATTGCATCAGCAAACCAATGTGCTAAAGATAAACACTACATTAGGCATTTTCGTTTTTACAGAAAGGTATGGCTAAACAATAATGATTTTTTAAAGACAAGGTTGACTTTCAATATAATTGAGATATACTTGTTTATGAAAAGGATATTAATAGTTCTCGCTCTAATTTTTTCCGTAAAAAATGCGGATGCTCAAAAGTATTATACAACCTGGAGGTTGTTTTTTAATCCAACAGGTGCAAGTGCAGTCGCACCCGGACATATAGATTACCGAGTCGTTGACCTTGCGGTTGTTTATAAAAACTTTGGTGTTGGAACAAAAGGGTTCAGGGTGATTCATAATGCGGATTTTTCTTCTGATAGTGTTGCACTGGCAGGATTTATCGCGCCTGCATATATCTATTTTGTGCCTTTTGCAGCACATAGAAAATCTTTTGAGATAACGCCCTGGGTTACATATATGTATGCGGGATTCAGTGCTTGGGGATTTAAGAATGGTATGCTGATTGATTTTGGTGCGGGCGTTACACATTATTTTTTGAGCTTCCGTTTAGGGTTCAATGCGTTAAGAACAGATAGCAGATTGTTTTTCAATATTGATGACCCGGGTTTTAATGATTTTCCAATTAACTGGAAAAGCATATACCTTTCTTTCGATTTATTCCCTGGATACTGGATGTCGCTGAAGGCGAAGAGAATAGATGCAGAAATTATGCATTAGTAATACAGGACGGATATTAAGGAGATTATTGATATGCTGCACAAAAACGAAGCAAAAGTAAGCTATTGCACACCAGAAAACCGAAGCATTAATAGACCACCACAGCATATGGCGGAAATTTACTACGGATAGGTAACCACAACCTTCAGGTTTGCTTAAAATTAATTCTTGATTTTCTTACTATTTCGCTTATACTTTATTAATAAATCAGGAGGAATTTTATGAGACTCAAATCTTTATCAGTATTCATTTTGCTGCCAGGATTTTTATTCTCCGGTGTAATAACAAAAGAATTGATATTTGACCGCAATGAGCTTATCACCACAAAAATCGATGGATATGATTTAGTATTATTTTTTGACAAACCAACGACAATAAAAAAAGGTGCACCAATCCTTCCGGTGATACCATTTTATTTTGTCATTCCACCCGATGCCGATGTGAAAGATGTAGAGGTAGTTTCAATTGAGAAAGAAGAATTGCCTGGAAGTTTTATCCCATATCCTGGGCAGTTCATCCAGCCTTTTTCTATAGACAAAAGGTCAGAATTTGTGCAGCCTGACCCTCAGATTTATTCATCACAGAGTCCATATCCAGATAAAGTAATTGAATTAGTTCCCCCGGGAGTGCTTTCAGGTTTCCGTATCGCAGGAATAAATGTTTATCCACTCCAGTATACAGGTGCGAGTAAAAAGCTTGTTTTTTATAAGAAGTTGGTGGTACGTATTACTTATGATGAAAATGCAATGCCACCAGCCAGGGTCACCAGTGGACAGGTTAAATTGTTCAGCGAGATTGTCCGTTCGTTTGTCATTAATTCTGAGATGGTCGATTTTTTCAGGCCTGAAGTTCAAGATTTGAGGGGCGATGAGATTGATTATCTTATTATTACAAGTCCTGCGCTCAAATCTAACTGGGCTCCGCTCGTAAACTGGAAAACAAAAAAGGGTCTCAGAACAAGGGTTCTGGGAACAGATTCAATCTATGCAATTTATCCAGGCAGGGATAATCAGGAAAAGATTAGAAATTGTATCAAAGATTACTGGCAGAACAGGGGATTGAAATATGTATTGCTGGGCGGTGATGATATGATTGTGCCGGATAGAAAGACCCGGCTGGTGATAGAAGAAAGCACAATCACGGGTAATATACCGACAGACATGTATTATGCAGATTTACAATGGTCGTGGGATGGAAATAATAATAATCTTTTTGGTGAGATGCAGGACACAGTCGATCTATTCTTTGATGTCTTTGTTGGTCGAGCACCGGTCGATAATGCGACGAATATCAATACTTTCATAAATAAGGATACAATATTTGAAAAGCGTCCGGATACAACCTATCTGCAGAAACTGCTTTTGCCATCTACAATGCTGTTTAACCCTTATCATGGCAGGGTGATAAACAATATAATCAGCAGTTATTATCCTGCTACCTGGCGCAGGGCAAGACTTGAAGACCCGGGTTCTAATGCAGTACGGGATTCTTTAAATGTCGGGTATCAACTCTGCCATGTATCAGCCCACGGCAGTACCACGAGTATGACTGTGCTTGATATATCACATGTTGCTACACTCACGAATGGCATAAAATATAATGTGATGAATGGTATCAATTGTTATTGTGGATGTTTTGATGGTGGAGATTGTATTGCTGAGAGTCTTGTAAATTATCCCAATGGTGGTTGTGTAGCAGCGATTTTGAATTCCCGATACGGGCTTGGTTATCCACCGGCACTCGGTCCATCTGAACAACTTGACCTTGAATTATTTAAGAATTTTATCTCAGGCAAAGGCGAACTCGGGATTGCTCTTGCTGGCGCAAAAGAATATTTACGTAACCTCGCTATGAGCCAGGCACCGACCCGTTGGTGTGTATATGAACTTACGCTATTTGGTGACCCGGGCTTGAGCGTTTATACGCAAAAGCCAAGGACATTAACCGTGAGCCACTTGAATTCTATAACCGCTGGACCACAAATGTTCAGGGTTACAGTCGCAATCTCTGGACAGCCTTTGAAAAATGCCCTTGTCTGCGTCATGAAAGGAACTGAAGTCTATTCAAGAGGCAGGACTAATTCTTCAGGCTGGGTTGACTTGTTTGTAAATCCAGCTACAAGTGGAACTATGAGTGTGACTGTAACTGCACCGGATTGCAGACCTTATGAAGGCTCTTGTTCGGTCTCAGGTAGTTCATCACAACCCTGTATTTTGTATCAATCCCACAGGATATTTGACCAGAGCGGAAATAATAATGGGAAACTTGACCCGGGCGAGACCGTGAGATTAAGGGTTATGCTAAAAAATCAAGGAAATGTTAATGCAACGAATGTTTCAGGTACATTACGGACATCAAATCCTTTTGTTACTTTGATTGATTCGGTGTCATATTATGGTTCTATTGCAATTAATGACAGTGCGGGTGGGGATTCATTTATTATTTCTGTTTCTCCGAATACTCCGCAGGGAACTGAGGTTGAATTTATCATCAATACTACATCCAGTCAGGGAGGTTGGACTCCATTCTTTAAAGATATGGTCGGAACACCACCTGAGCCAAGAAGGATCTGGGCTGACCATGACACCGGTGCCTGTGTATTTACCGTGACAACGAACGGCAGTTTTGGAACCACTTATCCTTATGGTGAGGGTTCAGGATTTAAATATTCAAAACTTGCTTCTTATGGCTGCCTCTATTATGCGAGCATGGTCTGCGGAACTGACCCATCTTATATCGTTGATAGATTTTATGGACCACCTGCTTCATCCACAATAAATCAGGATTTCAAAATCCTTGATACACTCAAGCCCATCATTCCACCTCTGAAAGCCCATGAAGAGTATGAAGCCTGGTACAGTGATTCTGGCCACCCTTCACCAAAAGGATTGATAATCAAACAATGGAGTTTATCCCTTGCTCATACAGGCTATGATGACTGGGTGATTGTTTGCTTTTACTATTACAATCGTGGTACAAATCCGATCAATAACTTTTATTCGGGGATGATGTTTGATTTTGATATTTATAATACCGTGAATAACATCGTCCGCTCTGATAGCGTGAGAAGATTTGTTTATATGTTCCTTTCTACGAGTTCTCAGAAACCGACTGCAGGCATAAGAATCCTTGAACCTTTACATGCATGCAATCTATCGGCAATCAATCATTCCCAGTATGTTACACCTTCACCGATGATGTCCGAGATTGTGAAAGATAGTTTTCTCACCGGAAAGAAGAAGGTATCTTCAGGAACTACTTCTACAAACTGGACGATAATTGCATCAACTGGACCCTTTAATATTCCAGCAGGTGGTTATGTACGAGTTGCCTATGCAATCGTTGGGGGAGATGATACGACCAGTGCAAAAATAAATTCAGACAGTGCTCAGTCCTGGTGGAATCGGTTTGTGGGTGTTGAGATTGAAAAAGAAGATGGAGTCGCTGGAGAAATTAAGGCATTTGATATCTGTCCCAATCCTGTTTCAGGAATGTTCGGTATCCGTTACCAGTTGAAGAATAAAGAAAGAATTTTAATAAATCTCTATGATATATCGGGAAGGTTTATAGAGCACATCTACAGCGGTGAACTCAGTGGAAATGGTTATTTGAATCACAGACCAGAAAATCTTTCTGAAGGGGTGTATCTAATCTGTTTTGAAATAAATGGAAAAAAGAAGTGGGGAAAGATTGTGTATGTGAAGTAAAAGATTGCATCTGGAATAAAATAAGAAAAGAGGTTAAGCCCTGCGTTTACCATTTTAATATTATCGTAGGGCAGGGCTTTAGCGAATCGACAATGTAGGCACGGCTTTAGCCTTGCTTTTTAATGCAAAACAGAATTAATACAAACCTGAAGGTTTACCCTACGTTTTTTATAAATGCCCTTTGTATCCCGATGTTTTATGCTGTTTATTTATTTTAACATTACTGCTTTTACAATCTGTCTGTAATCACCAGCTTCAAGACGCACAAAATAAACACCTGAAGGCAACTTACGGCTCCGGTCATCAGTTCCATCCCAGATTACACTGGATACTTGATGCTGGATACCGGATTCTAAATTGAAGGATTTTACAATCCGACCCGAAATATCATAAATAGCAAGGCTGAAACCCTGCCCTACGATTGTCTTGTTGCTTGCAAGGCTGAAGCCTTGCCCTATATTAGTTGCGTCATGTATTCTGTATCTGATATTAAGTTTGTTTCTGAAGGGATTGGGATGGATTGTTAAGCTTGACTCTCTGTCCTCCATCTCTTGACTTTCATCTTCCTCTATTCCAAGTGGTCTCATTTTGATGTTCAAAATGGTGGGAATACCAGGTGATACCACAACATTATTGACAGTGATTGTATCATAGCCTGATTTTATAAACTTTAAGGTATATGTCCCTGGATTTAAAATTCTCCGGTATCTTCCAAAAAGGGAATCACTCGTTCTCGGCGGTAGAGCAGGGTCGTAATAGCCCGAAATCCTTATTTCGGCAACGAGTGGCTGGCCGGTTATGGAATCAGTGATAATACCGGTGATACTTGGACCAAAAGTTCTTTCTAAAAGATAATATGCACCACGCAAATTCCTCATACATATGCTATCGACTTTATAACCAGGTGGATAACAGCTCCGGCTTAATTCAATGGTATAGGCAAATGTACCACATACTCCATATAACCAGTTTCTCGCTGTTCCTTCAGTTGCATAACCGTATATTGAGACATATGTGCCATTACCGGCATCATTTATTATTTTTGAAGCAAGGGTGTCGGCAATCCTTTTTATGAATGGATGGTCTATGGCAAATTGTGTTCCCCAGCGCCAGGGATAATAGACTAATTCACCCTGGCCGGTGCGAGCACAGTGATAACATACATCAAATACAAAGTGATTCTTAGAGGCGAGATTCCGGATAATTTTTGTTTCGTTCTCAGAGAATGGATAGGGACCACGGTAGTTTTCATTTGCAGGGTCAGGACTACCACCAAGTTCCCAGTTGAAGTCGTAATTTCGATTCAAATCAACCCCATCAGAATCAGGGTCAAAAAACCCGTTGTTGTTATTGTCCCTTTTATTTTTTCGCCATATTGTATCAATACCGTTCATAACGACATTATGCCCTTCAGGATTTAAAACTGGAATTATCCAGATTTCTGCATTATTTATCCAGCAAGTGATCGCAGAATCAATTCCATATTTGCTCACGAGATCATTTAAGAGATACAAACAGACTTCGCATCCAAGCAGTTCTTCTGCATGGTGGATACCATTGAACAGGATTGCAGGTTCATCTTCTTTAATTGCGGGATTGTCGGAGATCTTTATTCCAAAAATTGGTAAACTGTCACGCGTTGAAAATCCAAGATTATAGAGTTTTGTTATTGATGGATAGTGTGTGGCAATCGAATCGAGCTCCTGTATCACTTCTTCATATGTGTGATAGCGCGGGTCGATCAAAATTGTTTCTGAGATAAGATACAGGATGTATGGAAAAAGGCAAATCATTTCAACCAATCCTTTTTATTAATATTTGAGACAACCTAAAAAATTTTTTCGTACAGGCTCTCTTTGCAAACAAATTATTTTAACATAATCACTTTTTTGACTTCTGATATTTTACCATATTTCAATTCAATAAAATAGACACCAGCAGGGAGTTCACGGCCAGCATTGTCATAACCGAACCAAATGATTTCATCTGACTGGTGATTGGTTGAATGGTTAAATAGTTTGACCAACCGACCGGCGATGTCGTAAATTGCAAGTGATAAAGGGTAGATAGGCAATGGGAATTTATTTGTCTCTTGCCTTCTGTTATTCGTTATCTGCCATCTGATTTTAAGATGGTGCCTGAATGGGTTTGGAGAAATTTCTAATTGTGGGATGCAAAATGCGGGTTGTGAATTTGTTCTTTCCTCGATTTTAACCTCATAATGAATTCTCATTGTCAGATAGACACTTGTGGTATAATTTCCATTATTTCCTGAGAGGTGAACTACTACACCTACAAAGGTATCGATAGGCTGGCCTGAAATCTGGATGGTGTAGGGATTAGTGGCATTATCACCGGTTGCACCGCTACCAATGTTGCCAAAATCAGCGATTGAGTCTATCAAAATAAGACTGGTGGACTGGGTTCTTAAAATGCCGTTCAGGTTTGTGACGATCGTATCCCCATCGTTCTTTAAATAGAGTGTCAATTCTATTGTCTCATTCGGTTCTGGAATACCATTGTTATTTCCACCTGCAGAGTCATTGATAGCATAATGGGTTAGATTGATCCAGGGTGAATGTTGGAAAACAGAGGGTTTTGTAGTTATCAATAATGCACGACGGTTCTGGATGGGCATGGCATCGGGTGCATAGACGTTATTATAGACATACTGTAGACCACGGGCTGTCTCTGTTTCATCTTCAATACCGATTGTACAGCTATTAGAATTATCAATTGAAGCATACATCATTAGAATCTGACCATCTCCTGTATGCGTGGGGTAGTAAGTAGGGTCAAGGAGGATGACCTGAAAAGTTTCCTGCAATGGAATTATACCATAATGCTTGCATTCCTTAAATTCAAATATTACCCGATGATTGAGTGTATCATAATACCAGTAAACATCCCCATTGCCATCAGGTGGTGGTCTCAGGTCAAAATCGTCCCATAAAGGAGCAATCAATCTTCTCGGTCCTGTCTGGGATGGAATGGGCATGTTATCACCGAAGCGGTATGTGGCTTTTGATAACTCCAGAAAGCCATTTGAGCATATTCCAATTGAGTCGTAGGTTATTCCGTAAAAGGTAAAATTAAAGGGCAGGGGAAGGGTGACTGTATCATCATCGGCATTGCTTATTTCTGGAATGATTATACCCGGTCCACCTGATGATGGTGCGATTTCAAACCAGTCATAAACGGGTGCATTACCGGTTAAAGTGTCTGTATCATCATAGATATAATATCCGTAAGGGTCGGGCCCTGTGCCATTACCACCACCAACAGTTCCAGTGGTCATTATGGTAAAGGTCGTCATCCAGAGGCTATCGTTTCCATCATACATCAGGAGTTCAAAGGGGATGAAGTGCTGGTGGGTCTTTGGTGAGATCGTGAATACAAAAGGATTCAATCCCTGAGATACCCATCCAGGATGAATATCGCCATAAAAAGAGATACTCTCAGGGATTACGACCATAGAATCATTTGTTCTCAATATTGCCCTCACACGGGATGCAGATGTGGCGCCGATATTTTTGATTTTTGCCCGAAGGAGCACTGTTTCTCCAGGGTCTACATTGCCATTTCCATTGCCGAGCGTGTCTTTTAATATATTGCCCTGATGGATAAGATACACACTGGCGTGTCTTATCGATATTACGCCCTCAAATGGGTAGAGATTTCTACCGGTAACGGTCAAATGCATCGTTCCGGTATCTAAAACAGAAAATACAAAGATTATTTTGCCATAGGCATCAGTCCAACCTGTCTGATAAATCAGTGTATCAAACATTATGCAGACACAGGCTGATTCTACAGGAGTCCCCTGGTGTTTTACACTTACAAACAGTGTTTCATTCATACCTGTGTGAAGGATTGAATCATAGTCAACAGTCATTTGTTTTGGGGTATCAGTCCATATCATCATTGCGGGATCACCGATCGTTGTGAAACCACGATATTCATTCGTTGCCCCATAAGCATTATAAACCCTTAATCTGCCTTCTTCACAGGCTTCACCAAAGGTTTTTTTCTTATACAAAAATATTCCATCGAAAAATCCGCGAGCAACAGCACTCCTCAGGTGAGCACCACCCGTGATGACTGTCGTGGTGGCAAAATATCCTGCAGCACCGCGCAAATTAGTGGAAGAGCCGGTCAAAAACCATCGTTCAGCAGTAGTGGGTGTAGAACCAGTTCCAAGTGTTCCACAGGTTATAGAAAGCACTATCGGCAGTTTATTACCATTGGAAAGAATATCAGGATTGACCGCAAATGGTGTATACCAGTTATTTATGGCGGTTCCGCGATAAAGGACAAAACCACGGCCGAGGTTGGTCGCATTTATGACCGAATTTGCATTGGCACCACGACTGGCAAAGAATGTATCTACTTTAACATAACCATTATTCACCATCCGTCCTGCTGCATATTCGGCATCGAGCCGGTAGGTAATTGAATCATCATCCTGAATGTCCCTTACAATTGTGCATGCACTTTTGAACCATAACGGGTCTGAAATATCAGGGTTGCGTTCATATTTTAACATTTTAGCGACAACAGTCTGGGCTTCTGTGATATCATGGACATTCAATCTTCCTGAAATTATTTCGTTATAAATATCTCCGTCCATGTTGGTGTAATTGTTATCCCCATAAGGCGTGGAACTTAAAGACCATGGAATATAATTCGGTGCACCGACAAATAGAATAAATTCGGGTTTGATCTGCCAGGTATTGTAGGCATTTAAAATATAGTTTCTTATTGCAGTTGCATTTTGGGCAAGTTCTGAAGGAACTCTAACAATCTTTGTTTTATAACCCATTTTATGTTTCCATCTGGCAAAGGGAATGATTGCATCATAGAAGGTATCATGGGTGATAATTAAATATCTTGCGCCGACTTGCTGAGAAAAGACCGGGATAACAGAAAGAAAGATAAATAAAATTGGACGAGCCATTTTCTTCTCTTTAAATTGTATTCAAATTTAGACCTACGTCAAGAAAATTTGAACTGATTTTTTACCTCAATAAAATGGTCTTTTCTATCTTTTCAAAATTATCGGTCTTTAACTGAATAAAATAAACTCCTGAAGATAGAAGACGACCTGAATCATCGGTGCCAGACCAGATTATAGAACCGGAAATATCAGATTCAGCGGTCAGAGAAAATGATTTTACCAGACGGCCGCAAGAGTCAAATATTTTTATACTAACTTTTCCGCCCTCCGGGCTCAGATATTTGATAATACAGCGGTTCCTTGATGGCCTTGGATAGATCTCCAGCATAGAGAACTTTGCCGGAGCTGTGGAATTTTTTTCTTCTTTTATCGTGGCTGACGGCTCAATATTGAAATATCGCATGATTGAGTCAACAAGAGCAAGTTTTGTGGAAGGTGGTAAACTGTCAACGAGGCATCCCAATTCTATTGAAATGCCAACTGTTTTGTGGTTTGCAGCGACACCACAGTTATAATTGTTATAACGATTTTTAAATATAGCCATTCCACCTGAACCAGGATTTATAACATCAATGGAACTCGCCTCACCAGAATACCTGAAATTCATCATTCTTGTGAATGTGTTTTCGTATCCTGCAACACCTGTGAAATATCCAATATTATTGGCGAGGGAGGCTATACAAAAAGTAGGACGGAAATCAAAACCACCCTGAGAAGGGTCATAGTGCCATACATCACCACCTTCGAGATACATTTTGCCGCCGTCATTTAAAAAGTCGATGATTTCCGGCACAACCGGACTGTTATTTAAGATGCGATAATTGTTCGGATACATTCCGCAGGTCACAAATAGTGATTTGTATATATTCAAATAGCGATAAGGGAATGTATGCTGGTAATGTCCTATATAATTAAGACTAATAAGTTTTGAATGTATTACAAAACCGCTGGAATGGTTGGGGTCTGGGTCCCAGATAAAATAATCAAATTGTCCAACATAAATCTGGAAATCGAGTGTATCATGATAGAACACACCATCAAGGGCAAGCTTCAGGGTAGTGGAATAACAACTCGGAGTGTGTGATTTTGCGGTGATTATGAAGGGAAAAATTTGAAAACCAGAAAGACTTTCAGGTGGGACATCACCATAGTAACATGAATCATTGATGACCGAGATGAATGTGTCAGGTGAAATCAGATGCCCGATGATGCTTTTTCCGATTGCCGAACCAGAGTTTTTTATCAAAATCCTTAAAGAAGCAGTATCACCTGGTTCAATGTATTTTAAAGTGTCATTGATGAAATAATCATAATAGCTCAGAAGAGGAGCATGGTTGATAAGACTGAAGGAATATGTCCATGTGGAATCAAGAGAGTCGGTAATTTTTATCTGCAGTCTAAGTCGATGCTGGTTCGGGCATAAAGTATCAACGATTATGTTGAAACCGTCATTTCCGGTGGTGGCAGAATCCTGCGGCATTATTGTGCCGAAGAATTTCAGGGTATCGGAGAGATTAAAGTAAGGGTCATATATCTCCTTACGCAATATGCCGGCGACATTTTCAGCCATTGAATCGCCAATATTTTCAAGCCAAACCGATAATTCTATGTTTTCACCAGGATTTACCTTGCGATCATTATTGCCACCACTAGAATCGTTTAAAGAAAATGATTTAAGAATGATATAGGGTCTCGGGCTATATACAAGAAAATCAATATAAGAAATCCATGTGTTCAGACTCGCATCTATTAGTGTCAGCTTTAATCTAATTCTGTGGCTGTCTGGACAATCTGGATGGATTAGGATATTGAATCCATCTGCTGAGGTGAATGCCGAATCTGAAGATTGGATATTTCCGAATGTTTTGACCGTATCCGATAACTGATAATAAATGTCTGATTCAGCTTTTTGTAGAATACCACTAACACCGTGAGCGATTGAATCTCCAATATTGATTACCCATACAGCAAGTTCTATCTCTTCACCATTATTTGGCTGAAAATTACCATTACCGCCAGTCGTATCAAGGGTTAAATGCTTGTAGTGGACAACTGCCGGTCCTCCCGAATAACCACCGATAACGGTGTCAATTACCGGTAGTAAATTTCTTCCTGTGATTGTAATCAGCGCTGAATCTGGATGATGAAGTCGTCCATAGATTATTGCCTTTCCATTATCATCTGTTCTTTTATAATAGTATTTCGCTGAATCACGGAGTGCCATAATACATACCAGGGCACTTTTTACTGGCTGGAAATTTTGTTTCACATGCACAATATAAGAATCTGAAGTCCAGAAATTTGTGTGTAAGACTTGAATCGGCCGGGGTGTGGTAGTCCAGAGATTCAGCTCAGGGTCGCCCAAACAGGTCCAGCTATTATACTCAAGAACATTACCAAATAGATTGTAGTAATTTATCCTTCCCGCTTCCGCGGCCTTCCCGAGGGTAATAATGCTGTCTCTAAAAATTGCCTGGATTGTGCCTTTTACGAGTGCACTGCGCATTTCAGCCGCCTGATTAAGGACAGTGGTCGTTCCGAGAAAGCCCACAGTGCCTTTTGGAATTTCAGGGTTTCCTGCATTCAACCACAAATACCCAATTATTTCGACTGTGGCACAAGTGCCAGAGATAACAACGGGTAATTTAAATCCGTTTCGCATATTGATTGTATCAATGTCAAAAGGAGGATACCAGTTTCCCACGCCTACACCACGGTAGAGGATGTATGTCCTTCCTTCATTAATTGCGTTGATTACATCTGTGCTTGAATCACCGTATAAATCATAAAAAGTATCGACCTTAACATAGCCCGCCTGGAACATTAAATTACGGGCAAAGCGGACATCATCCCAGTAAACTGAATCAGAATATGGCGGATGGTCATCGGCTTTAACTATTGTCGTTCCTTTTTTAAACCATAAAGGGTCTTCAAGATATGGATCCTTTTCATATTTGATGATTTTGGTGACAACTGTTTTTGCCTGAATCGTATCAAAGACCCATAGCCTGCCGGGTATTATTTCATTTCTGAAATCGCCCAGGACATTTGTATAATAATTATCTGAATAATAATAACCCAGTCC
>JAOAFX010000055.1:1615-15880 GCA_026416055.1 Caldifarciminota bacterium | reverse complement strand
CACCCGGACAATCCTACTACAACCCATATCCTACCTGTGGCAATACAAGGGATTGGGTATACGGATATAATCATTATATAAATGGATTATCATCACTCTTTTATGGTGCCGAGATTGGAACAGCATTCTATGAGCCGGTTGCAAATCTTGATTTTATCTCAAGGCAGGTTTTTAAGGCAGCAAAATATCTTGCTGGATTTTCTGATTCATTGATTCTTGTTGCTGAAGCTCGTGTGCCACCTCCCAGAATCCATCCTTTAGATACAGTGCCGCTTAATTTTACCATTGCCTGGCAGCCGAAAAACACTTATGATAACCATCCAATTCAGTGGGAACTCGTTCGCTTATCAAACCCGAGTATAAAGACCGATAGCCTTGAATCCGGAACAAGTCGCTGGATTTTGCAGGGATACAGTATTTCCACAGCCCAGTCTCATTCACCCACGCGCAGTCTGTGGTCAGGGAATACTGCGAATATGAATAGTGCTGCCACGACTGTACATCCATATCTTGTCCAGCCCGGTGATTCATTTACCTTCTGGTGTTATTACAATCTACAGAACAACTACGATGTCACTGTTGTTGAGGTTTCTGAGAATACAAAAGAATGGTTTAATCTTGATACCATGAGATTTACAGGAACTCAAACTTCTTGGATACGCAAGGCATATTCCCTTACACCATGGGTGGGAAAGTCGGTTTACTTCAGATTTAGAACGATGTACGACGGCTCAATCCAGAGTGGTGGATTCTATGTTGATGATATCAGTCCGGTTTGCCTGTTCAACAATGTAAATGTTATCTCCAACAGTATACCCGATACTTTATACACATTCTCCAATCATCCGTTAGGAGAATATTACTACTATGTGCGGGGTTATAACACCTGGGGCTGGGGTGATTATTCCTGCCTTGAGAAGGTTTTTGTTAGGAATGTAGGTATAGAAGCAAAATGTGAGAACAATTTAACTAACAGTTTATCCTTTGCAGTATTACCAAATCCATTCCAGGGCCGCTGCCTTATTAAAATCCAGATTCCTGACCAAGCAGGTCAAAACTTTAACCTCGAAATCTTTGATGTATCAGGCAGGATTGTTAAATCCTTCAATCCAAGGATTCAGAATCAGGAAACATTCATTATCTGGGATGCGAAAGATGACGCTGGTTTTCGCTTACCATCTGGTATTTACTTCATTAAGTTAGAAACAGGTAATTTAATGATGGTGGAAAAGGTAGTCCTTTTGCAAGATTAAATGATAAATATTTACGCTCCTTTGCGATTTCGATTCGGCAAATTAAAAAGATACGCTATTTATATTCTAAATTTACATTAAAATTCTAACCCGGAAAGAGGACCATCAGGGTTGATAATAGATTTCATTTCTGCATAGGGTATTCCTAATACATAAGTTCCTTCCACATAAAGACCGACCAGATAAGGAGCAAAGTAAAAATCAGCCCGGCAGGGGTGATATTAAATACATTAAGAATGTCAGAAACATCATTTATCATTCCATCAATTATAAAACCGGCATTTTGTTCTTTAAGATTGGTGATACAGAAATCAGAGAGTATTTTCAAATAGCCGTAATCCTTGATAAATAAATCACCGAGCTCAATCGGCAGGATGTTGTCATTATTGAGAAGAAAGTTAAATAATGGTGGTGGTGTTCCCACCGGAACAAATTCGTTGATACTTTTAACAAAATTTTTATACTGACTTTGGCAAAGGTGCGGATTGTATCATTCAATTGCGAATTCCTTTAGGAATTAATAAAAAAATAACCATCAGAAATAAAATGGCCCTGCCTCCTATCATGATACCACAATTTAAAATTTTTAAGACTATACATTTAATGATACACATAATATTATATCTGGTTAAAGGATATCGACTCAAAAAATCATTGACACATTAAAAATTCTGAGTATAATTCCATTAAGATGCAGGCGGTCATTATACAGAATTTATATAAAAATTTTGGCAATATAAAGGCGGTGGATGGAATTTCACTTGAGATCGCCCAGGGCGAGATATTTGGTTTGATTGGTCCCAATGGCGCGGGTAAAACTACTACCCTGAGAATGATTGCTACCCTTTTAAAACCATCTTCAGGGACGATAGAGGTCTTTGGATTTAATGTGGAGAAAGAAGATAATCGGGTGAGAGAGTTAATCAGTTATCTTCCTGAAGAGGCTGGTGCTTATAAGAATTTAAGGGGTATCGATTATTTGAAATTCATGGCTGGCTTTTATGCCCGAAATGGGAATGACAAAAATAAAATCATTGAAAAGGCCCTGGAGATTGCAAGACTCGGAAACCGAATTAATGACCGGATAAGGACTTACAGTAAGGGAATGGTGAGAAAACTCCTCCTCGCTCGTGCCCTGATGCATAATCCTAAATTGCTCATCCTTGATGAACCTACATCAGGGCTGGATGTGATGAATTCGCTGGAAATTAGAAATCTCATCATTGATTATGCAAAAGGCGGAACGACCGTGATTGTGTCTTCCCATAATATGCTGGAAGTGGAGTACTTGTCAGACCGGGTTGCATTCATACATAATGGTAAGATAATTGAATCAGGAGTTCCTGCTGAGCTTCGTAATAAATACCAGGCTGAGAACTTAGAACAGGTATTTGTTAAAAGTATCAGGCAATGACCATGGCAAAATTTTTAAATATTTTGCAAAAAGAGATAAAAGACCTTCTCACCCTCAGGATGATTTTACCTTTTCTACTATCGATTTTCATACTTTTCTTTATGGGTAGAATAATGGAGCGGACTATTGAAAGGGCGTTAAAGCCCACTGCGATTGGTGTTGTGGACCATGATAAAACTGGTGCCTCTTTAAGATTGATTGAAGGTTTAAAGAAATCTGGCAATGTTGTCGTGGTGCTGAATGAAGATGATGAACTGAATGCGATCCAGAGAGCAAAAGAGAATGGTCTGTTGATGGTAGTAGTAATCCCCGGTGGTTATGAATCAAACCTGAAAGACAAAAAGGTTACAGAGATAAAGTTATATTCAATAATAACTGCCCTGAGCATCACCGCTTCAGCCCAGCGGACAAATATCAAAAACTTTTTAAAAACAATAAATCAACAGGTGGCTGAATCATTTGTGCGCGAGCTGGCACCGGATTTGAATATGGAAGTACTGCGTGAGCCAGTAAAGGCAAAGGAATTTGTTGTATTAAGAGATATCATCCAGCCCGGCAACACTTCATTTATCATTGCCTATATCTCAACCCAGACAACAATCATACCTGTGGCACTTTTGATGCTGATTATCATCACCGGCACAATGATTGCTTCATCGATAGCACAGGAAAAGGAGAACAAGACGCTCGAGACAATCCTTACGGTTCCAGTCTCACGTTTTACCATCATCCTTGCCAAGATGCTTGCCGCTGTTATCCTTGCAATATTATTTGCCCTTTTCTTTGTTATAGCGATGGGTAGTTTCACTTCTTCATTCGGCGCGATGGAGAAAAACAATTTAGTTGAGATGCCTGTAAAGAGCACGGCTATAAATCTCGGTTTAGATAGCAGTAGTAAATTTTTATTGATAATAAGCATCTTCCTGGCTATTGCCAATGCCCTTGGCATGGCAACTCTTTTAGCTCTGTTTGCTCAAGATGTTAAAGATGCCCAGAATGCAATCATGCCCCTGACAATTATGATTCTCATTCCCTATTTCTTTTCCATGGCATTTGATCCAGGGATGATGAGCCCTGGTTTGAAGATATTTACATTTTTAATACCATTTTCCCATACATTCTTTGCCTTTAAATTTCTCCTGCTGGGACAAAAACTATATGTGGCACTCGGTAATCTTTACCTTCTGATTTTTGCCTTTGTCCTGCTCTTTACTACAACAAGGGTTTTCGCATCAGAGAAGATACTCACCATGAAATTTACATGGGGGAAATTTAGGAGGAGGCTGTGAAGATATTAATCCTGGGATGTGGGATGCAGGGAAGGGTTGTTGCAGAAGATCTGAGCCGGTCATATTCAGAGATAACAGTATTGGATATTGATAAAAATAATTTAGACAGGTTAAAGCGTCCGAACATAAAAAAAATCCAGTTTGATATAAACGATAAAAAGAGGCTTATAAGGTTGATGAGTGATTACGACTTGCTCATCGGTGCCTTGCCTGCACGCTTTGGATTTTTTACCATGGAATGTGCTGTTGAAACTGGAGTAGACCTGATTGACATGTCATATTCTTCTGTTGATCCATTCTTGCTCGATAAAGATGCGAAAGCGGCTGGAATAAGGATTGTGCCTGATGCAGGGTACGCTCCAGGCTTGAGCAATATCCTTGTGGGAGAAGCATTTACTCTCATGGATGGAATTGAAAGCCTTAAGATAATGGTTGGTGGAATTCCCCAGAAACCATTGCCACCATTCAATTATCGTATCACCTGGTCTCCCGAAGATTTGATTGAGGAGTATACCAGACCAGCAAGGATTTATAAAAATTACAAAATCATTACAGTCCCGGCACTCACAGGTATAGAGGAATTCAATGTTCCAAAAATTGGTAAACTTGAGGCACTCTATACCGATGGTTTGCGTACTTTATTGAAGACGATGAGCCAGATTAAGAATATGGAAGAAAAGACGATACGTTATCCTGGCCATGCATTGCTCTTTAAAACGCTCATTGATTGTGGATTTCTTTCCCGTGAGCGGGTGAAGATAAAAAATTTTGAAATCTCCTGTTATGACTTTACGATAAATTATCTTAAAGAACAATTGACCCGGGGACCAGAATATGATATAACGATTCTCATAATTGAAATAAAGAACAGGAACAAAAGAAAGAGATATTGTGTAATAGATTACTACGATAAAAAAAATAAAATCACATCAATGGCAAGGATGACCGGGTATACATGTTCCATAATTGCAAGATGTATAAAAGACTATCCTCACCATGGTATCATTCCGCCCGAATTTCTCGGTATGGAACCAAAATTCTGCACCTTCATAAAAAAAGAATTGCGCAGGCGCGGGGTAAGGGGCCTATAATTAGAACACTTTAAAATTTACCAAATTTGAAGGTAATGTGGCTGCTTATACCGCTCAATCCCCGGTCACTTATACCACTCAGTTCTGTTCCGTAAATACAACGATAAGAACAACCAGCATCAACTCTGAAGATCTTTGTGACATTAAGAGTTAATTCAAGAGCAGGTTCAAGCACGAAGAAGTAATCATCATACCATGGTTCGGTATCAGGAAGGCGTTTATACTGGACTGAGCCACCACCTATAAGGGTATGGGTTCCAAGATGAATCAGTTTCCTTGAACCGAATATCAGTTCAAGAATAATCCCGCCGTAGACAAAATCCATATTAAAATGTCTAATAGGATAGGTTGTATTCACTTCCATTCTGTTTACCATTCCGTATAAACCACCACCAATTCCGAATGTCCGGTTGAATGTCACACCACCTCTGCCACCGAGCAGCATTGCAAACTCTCCATTCAATTCAGTGAATTTCAAGACAAATCCGCCAAAACCGCCCCTATCAACTGGTCCTTTGATCAATACCTCATCCTGTTTTTCCTTCGGTACCGTTTCAATGCCTGAAGCGAGATTTGTTATTAATAAGGCTGTTGTTAGCCACAAGATTTTATTCATTTTATCTCCTTTCTGAATTATTCATATTGCAAAAAATATGCCCATGTAAATTCTTGAAATTCTGGAAATTTTTTAATTCTTCAGCACAAAAATTTTTCTGGAAGCACAAAAATTGTGCTAATCTGATGCTGGATTCCTTTTTGCCAGTTTATGCCTTATATAGTCCGCCCTTCTTATATCCCGTTCCTGCTCCTCAAGGATTTCGCCGTAATATAGCTGGATGTTCCCTGGTCTTGTAACGAGCATTATTTCGTTCAGGGTAATGATATCAATATCCTTTATCAAACCAAGGCCGATGCCGAGTCTGATTGCTGAAAGCAGACTTAGAACTTCATCACTGTTTATCAACCTTGCCGATGTCAATATTCCAAGGCTCCTGAATATCTTATCTTCAAGTTCATATCGTGCCCGGTTGAGGATTACATCCCTGGCTTTCAGTTCAAGGTCTATCAACATCTTTGTGAATTTTGTTATCTTTTCTATCAATTCATCTTCTTTAAATCCAAGCGTGTGTTGATTCGATATCTGGAATAAATTTCCCTTAATTTCACTTCCTTCCCCATATAGACCCCGAACTGCCATCCCCAGGTTGAATGTGCTTTTGAGGATTTTTTCTATCTCATTGGTGTATACGAGTCCGGGAAGGTGTAAAAGGACTGATGCCCTCAGCCCTGTTCCAAGATTCGTTGGGCATGAAGTTATAAAACCATAATTTTCGTTATAAGCATAACCGAGTTCCTGTCCCAGTATTTCTTCAAACTCATACACCTTACTTGCAATATTGCTCAAATTCAAACCGCATGATAGCCCCTGAATTCTGAGGTGGTCTTCTTCATTGACCATTATTGAAATATTTCCTTCCTCACTGATAAAAGTCGCGGTGGGCAATTCTTTTTTTACTATTGCAGGCGATATCAGGTGGGATTCAAGGAGCGATTCTTTTTCCAGTGGTTTCAGTTTCTGTAAATCAAGAAATTTACCCTTGAAATTCATCTCCAGAGCCGATTTTACCATCTGCACGAGTTTTTCTGCATCTTTTGTTTTCATCTTCAATTCAAATGGTATCCCTTCAATGTTCCTTGCTACCCTTATGCGCGTTGAAACAACAATCTCTTTTTCTTCACATTCCCTGCTTAATTCGGGAGAGATGAGCCACTTGATATTTTCAAACATTTTCCACGCCCATCGTCTTTAACTGGTCCCTTATCTTTGCCGCATCTTCATAGGCTTCTTTTTCTAATGCCCGGCGCAATTCTTCTTTTAACCGGAATATTTCTACAATCCGTCTACCACCGGGTTTTGCCTTTTTTCCAATGTGTTTTTCACTATTCTGTACCTCCCTGATCAAGGTTTTAATATAAGGTTCAAATACCTTAAGACAATTGGCACAGCCAAATCGACCGAATTTTTTGAATTCGGAAAGGGTGAGCAAACATATCGGGCAAACAATCTGCCCATCTTCTTTTTCCACACTTTTCAATAGCTTCTGAAGGATTTCATGGGGTGATAGTTTCTTATCACTTATAATCCCTTTCTTCCGCGCGCATTCTTCACATAGATGCACCTCTTTTATCTGTTCTCCAGAAACATCTTTGTAAAAAAAAGTTGCGGGATTCTTTTTGCAATTATCACATAGCATATAACCTTCCTTCTTTTAAATTATAAGCAATATCACCCAACCTGACAATCTCCAGTGAATGGGTAACAAGGATTATTGTCCTTTCTTCACTCTTTAGATGTAGAAACATTTCCATCAGTTTATTTGTATTCTCATAGTCAAGATTTCCGGTCGGTTCGTCAGCGAGAAGTAAAAGTGGGTCATTGATCAAAGCCCTTGCAATCGCTACCCGCTGCCTTTCACCACCAGAGAGTTCATCGGGCAATCTGGATTTTTTATCATATATCCCCAATTCATCAAGGATTTTAAATGCCCTTTCTTTAGCCAGCTTTATGTCTCCATCACCTATATATGCCGGGAGCAGGACATTTTCAAGGACCGTAAATTCTGGTAGAAGATGGTGGAACTGGAATACAAAGCCGATATATTTATTTCTTATTTTAGAAAGTGTTTCATCATCATTTGTAAATAAATCAATGTTATTGAAAAAAACTCTACCACGAGTCGGGCGGTCAAGACTGCCCAGGATATTGAGCAGGGTGGACTTACCACTCCCTGATGGTCCGAATATTACGATAAATTTACCCTGCTCTACCTTTAAATCGATGCCCTGGAGGACATTTATAGTTTCGTTTTTCAAATAATATGTTTTTTCTATATTTTCAGCAATCAGTATTTCATTCATTGCGCAATGCATCCACCGTGACAAGGCTTGCGGCGCGGAGCGCCGGATATATCGTCGCCAGAAAGCTTATCAATATAGAAGCGATTGCGACAGCCAGAAAATCGTTTAATGACATTTCCACAGGAAGGGTTTGAATAAAATAAACATCTCCGGGCAGGGTTACAAATTGATACCTGTTCAGAAAATAGCAGGAAATTACTGAAAATATTATGCCGGAAATCGTTCCAATTATACCCATTATACTGCCGAGATAAATAAAAATCTTCATTATCTGCGTTTTTGTAAATCCGTAAGAACGGAGAATTCCGATTTCCTTTGTTTTTTTCTTTACAATATTTATCAACGTTCCAACGATATTAAAACCTGCAACGATTATAATCAATGTTAATACAATAAATGTTACAATTTTTTCTAATTTCAATGCAGCGAATACAGAATGGTTTAACTCAATCCAGTCCTGAACACGGAATGGGTAACCGATGCGCTCTTCAATGATTTTTGAATATACCGGGGTTTTGTAAACATCATCGACTTTTATTTGTACTCCGCTCACCGCATCCCCTGTTTCGAATAATTTCTGCACATCTTTCATATTCATATAAACCACAGTAGCATTGTAGTCATAGACCCCGAGGTCAAATATCCCTTTAAGTATCAATCTTTTTGAACGGGGAAGGAGTCCAATTTGTTCGGTAAAAGGCGAAGTGACTATAATCGTATCACCCACACTCGCCTTTAGATTCTGGGCAAGTTCAATGCCGATGACGCACCCATTATCGAGATCAAATGTTCCATCAATCATATGTGTGCTGACTTCGGTTATGTTTTTTTCCAGTTCCGGAATCACACCCCGGATTACCACACCATCAACATTCTTTCTATTCCGGACAAGTGATTTGGTGATTATGAAAGGTGCCTTTGCTTTAATGAAAGGCAAACCTTCAAGTTTATCCATTACATCCCGGTAATTATCCATCGGTTCGTTGAAGAAACGGCGAACGATGATATGGGGTGTGCCACCCAAGATTCTTCGCCTCAGTTCGTTCTGGAATCCATTCATTATGGAAAGGGTTATGAGCAGAGCACTCACGCCTACGAAAATGCCACCAATCGCTATCATTGTAGAGAAAGAAAGGAATTTTCGGTGTCTTGACCGCATGTAGCGAAAGGCTACGAATAGTTCAACGAGCATCTTCTCTCCGCAACTGCGGAAAAAGTATTACATCACGGATTGAAGGTTGATTTAACAGGATCATGCAGAGCCGGTCAACACCAATACCCAGACCACCGGTTGGTGGCATACCATACTCAAGCGCCTCAATAAAATCTTCATCGATCTCAGCAATGCCTTCTTCTTTCTGGGCTAATTGCTGTTCAAATCTCTTACGCTGGTCTATCGGGTCGTTCAATTCCGAAAAGGCATTCGCTATTTCCAATCCAAATATTATCAACTCAAACCTTTCCACGAGCGCTGGATCCTCCCTGTGTTCTTTAGCAAGGGGCGAAATAACTTTTGGATAATCAATGACGAAAGTGGGTTCAATCAGATTTTTTTGAACCAATTCGCTGAACAACTTATCGATCTTATACCCGATCGTTTGTCCTTCGGTTTTGATTCCGAATCTCTGGCAGAACCGGTCAAGTTCAGATTGATTTATTTTAAGAATATCCACACCCAATATTTCCTTGAGTGCTTCTGTATATTTTATCCTTTTGAACGGCCGTTTTAATTCCACAGATTTATCACCAAAGGTGAGTGAATTTGATGGATAAAGATTTTTAACAAGAAACTCTAATAATTCTTCAACGAGTTCCATTATTCCGTAATAATCTGTATAAGCCTGATACGCTTCAATCATTGTGAACTCAGGATTGTGAAATCGGTCAAGCCCTTCGTTCCGGAAATCCCTGCAGAACTCCCATACCTTTTCATAACCGCCGACAATGAGACGTTTCAGATAAAGTTCATCAGCGATTCTCAAATACATCTCCTGATTGAGGGCATTATAAAAGGTCTTAAATGGTCTTGCTGCTGCACCGCCATAAATCGGCTGCAAAACCGGGGTTTCTACTTCGAGAAAACCTTTTCCATCAAAAAAGTTCCTTAAAAGTTTTATTATCTTTGAGCGTTTCCTGAATATTTCCCTCACCTCCTGGTTGGCGATTAAATCAAGGTATCTTTTACGATATCTTATTTCGATATCCCTCAATCCATGCCATTTTTCAGGAAGGGGTCGAAGAGACTTTGTCAGGAGTGTAAATTTTTCTACATGGACCGTTATTTCACCAGTTCTGGTTTTGAATACCTTACCTTCTACACCGATAAAGTCACCGATGTCAAAATTTTCAAAGACCTCAAATCCTTCTCCAAGGTCAGCCTTTCTCAAATATATCTGCATCTTCTCATTTTCATCATTTAGTGTGGCAAATATGGTCTTGCCATGTCTTCTTATCGTAATTATACGGCCAGCGGTCTTAATGATTGTCTGTGAGCGGGAGAGTTCCTCAAAGTCATTTTTGATTCTGGAAAAGGTATGGCTCCGGTCAAACCGGTATGGATATGGATTTATCTTCAGTTCTCTTAATCGTTTGAGTTTCTTAAGTCGCTCTTCCATAGAAGAATAATACACCAAACTGCTAAAAAGTCAACAAGATTTGCGTAATTATTGATTTTTTCCAATGATTAATTATAATCTCAGATATGATTCAAAGATTGTTAATCTTTTTATTATTAATAGTCATTCTAAATTGTAAGGAAAGTCCAAAAACAGCAGGGTTGAGAATCGTCTCTCTCTCACCGGCGATGACCGAGGTTATCTTTGCCATTGGTGCTGGAGAATATCTTGCTGGGGTTACTACCTATTGTGATTTTCCAGATTCAGCAAAGAAGATATATAAAGTTGGTGATTTTTCCAATCCTTCCATAGAAAGGATAGTTGCCCTGAAACCAGATTTTGTCATCATCAACCTTCCAGAACAGAGGAAAATAAAGAATGAACTTGAAAAATTAGGGATAAAAGTTTTTATAACCGAACCCAGAAGGCTCGAAGACATTTATAAGGAAATTAAAGAACTGGGCAGGATTGTGAAAAAGGAAAGAGAGGCTGATTCATTGATGAATTTCATGAAGGAAATTATCAAGCCAAAATCAAAGAAAAAGAAACGAGTTTATATAGAATTGAGCCCGCGTCCTTTGATTACAATCGGTCGCGATTCTTATTTGAACGAGCTGATTGAGATGGCAGGAGGAGAGAATATTTTTGCTGATCTAAATAAGGATTATCCAGCGGTCAAACAGGAAGAAGTCATTATGAGAAATCCAGAAATTATAATCGTATTCCATCCCGAGGATGTAGTTAACCGTTTAGGCTGGGGTACGATTAGGGCGATAAAAGAAAAAAGAGTCTACAGGGGTTTGAATCCGGATTATTTCTTGAGACCAGGTCCCCGGCTTGTGCTTGGATTCAGAGAACTGGAGCAGATCTTTGAATAAGTTATTCTTTTTGATTCTTTTGTTACTCATCTGCATATCCCTTGAATTGATTATCGGACCCGGAGAATTTGGTCCTGAAATATTAAAATTACGTATCTACAGGATAGTTCTGGGCATTTATGCTGGTAGTGTATTGGCATTTTGTGGGAATATCCTCCAGGGACTTTTGGGCAATCCTCTCGTTGAACCTTATACGCTCGGTTCGGCATCGGGTGCTGCACTCGGTGCTTCCATAGGGATAATCCTTTTTAATTACGCAAATCCCCTCTTCGCCTTTGCAGGTGCCCTTTTTACTGGTTTTGTAGTATTTGCCATTGCAAGAATTGAAGGTGGTCTTTTGAGGGATAGATTGATCCTTGCAGGGGTTGTGATGAGTTTTTTATGCAGTTCACTCGTGATGCTGATAATGATTGCAGGCAGAAAAGAATTATATGAAATTATCTATCTTCTGATGGGATATCTCGGAATTGTAATAACACCCCAGAATCGCCTGATGATTATAATTCTTTTTATAGTTTCATCAGTTCTTGTTTTCTATCTTTATCGCTATTATCGGGAATTTGATATTATTGCTACTGGTACCGAGTCAGCAGTTGCACTGGGGATAGATATGCAGAAATTTGCAATTGAAGTATTTGTGGTAGTAACCCTTCTGGTGAGTTTTGTCGTTTCCCTTGTTGGTGCCATCGGTTTTGTCGGATTGGTTATACCCCATATCTCAAGGATGTTATTCGGTCCCAGGCATATAAAGAATCTCGGTGGTTCATTATTTTTAGGCGCATCATTCGTATTATTCGCGGATGCACTGGCACGCACATTTACGGTGTATGAACTGCCTGCAGGAGTGATTACTTCGTTATTCGGAGTTCCTTTCTTTATTTATCTTTATCGCCGTCAATAAAAATGAATGCCATAGAGTTATCAAATCTCTCTT
Source organism: Caldifarciminota bacterium (assembly GCA_026416055.1). Lineage (GTDB taxonomy): Bacteria > Hydrothermota > Tepidihabitantia > SM23-42 > JAOAFX01 > JAOAFX01. Next base: position 3,487 of record JAOAFX010000055.1, on the reverse strand, counting down.
TCTCTTACAACCAGCAGAAGGTTTTGAAAGATATAAATCTTACAATAAAAAAGGGTGAGTTTGTGGGCATTATCGGTCCGAATGGTGCCGGCAAATCAACATTGTTGAGGATAATGGGCGGCATTCTAAAAAATTTTAGCGGTGAAGTGCGGATACTGGGCAGAAATATCAAAACCTTAAAACCAAAGGATATTGCTCGCATTATCGGTTTTGTTCCCCAGGAGACCCATTTCCTCCATAATTATCTTGTAGAAGACATCATTCTGATGGGACGCTATCCATATCTTGAGCCATTCCAGCACCTGAGTCAGGAAGACATGGATACAATAAATCATGCAGTTGAGATGACTGGTTTACATGAAATTATAAAAAGACCTGTAAACTCCATATCCTCTGGTGAAAGGCAGATGGTAGTAATCTGTCGTGCCCTTGCCCAGAAACCGGAGATATTATTGCTCGATGAACCGACGAGCCACCTGGATATCCAGCACCAGGCATCGATAATGGGGTTGCTAAAGAATTTAAACAGCACGGGAATGACGGTTGTGGTCGTGAATCATGACCTGAATTTAGCCGCCCGATATTCGGAAAAACTCATCCTGCTTGATAAAGGCACAATCTATAAAACCGGGATTCCCGAAGAGATAATCGAAAGGAAAACACTCAATAAAGTTTACGGGATTGAAGTTGAGATAATAGAGCATCCAGAGAAAAAAGTTCCACAGATTTTTCTAAGGTAAAACTTATTTTATTATCTCAATCTGGGATGGACTTTTTACAATTATTTCAGGTTTCCCTTTATACTCTTTTATCAAGCCTGTTACCCTGATTTTTCTATTCAGATAATAATCTTCAGGATTTTTAGGGAATTTATCAAAGTCGCTGGCGAATATGACTGCGGTGAAATGGCGCTTCCAGTCTTTATGGAAATTCAAAAAGCAGACCTTACCTGTATTATTGGTGAGCACAACAGTTCCTTCAACTGTCTTAACTTTTCCGATGTATTTATTCGCATCAAGATATGAGATTACTTCTTGGGCTATTGTTTTAGAAGGTTTTTCTTTAATGAAAATCCCCGTTGTATCAGGTATCTGAAAGACGGGAAATGACCAAAGGCCTTTTTTATTTCTTATCGCAATCTTTTCCACTTCCTGCATTACTTTTTTATACAGTGTATCAGGGGGATAGAATTTTGTCTCGGCAAGTCCGGTTCTGAGCATCTCTTCATTTATAAATTTCCCATCAAGGTATACATAGCACAGATAACGGCCGTAATCATCTTTTTCCGTTACATCTTTTTTCAGCTGAACTTTTTTATCAAGAATCAGGGTCTTTAAAAATTCTTTAGCAATATCGCCACCTGGTTCATCAAGTTCCGGTGCATTTATCCCCAATAGACGCACGGTCTTTCCCTGCTCGGTTTTGAATGTATCACCATCTATTACCTCGGTAACCTTTTCTTTGTTTGAGCAAAAAATCAGTACAAAGAGAATTATCGGCGTAATATGTTTCACAATTGATTATAACAAAAACGATCTTTCCCGTCAAGCCCGTGAAAATCGATGTTAAATCGTAAAAGAAAATAAAATTTAAAATGCCGGGATCTTGACTTTTCAAGTATTTTCAATATTCTATATGAGTGATTGAGGTCAAAGAATGGCGTGTGGAAAGGGAGCGGATGGTCAGAGAACAAATCATCGCCCGGGGTGTTCGTGATGAGCGGGTTATTGATGCAATGATACGTGTTCCCCGCCATTTATTTGTCGATAAAACTTATTATCACCAGGCATACAATGATTATCCGCTACCGATTGGCAGCGGTCAGACGATCAGCCAGCCCTATATGGTTGCGGTCATGACAGAATTGCTGGA
>JAOAFX010000055.1:0-1605 GCA_026416055.1 Caldifarciminota bacterium | reverse complement strand
TGAGTCGGTGCTGGAAATAGGAACGGGCTCTGGTTATCAGACTGCAATCCTCGCCCTGTTATGCGAACGCGTCTTTACAATTGAAAGAATTCCCGAGTTGAGTTTCAGGGCGAGAAAGATTCTCAATGAACTTGGATTTAAGAATATAAATTTCCTCATTGGTGATGGGAGCGTGGGATGGCCTGACTATGCACCATACGATGGAATTATCGTTACTGCTGGAGCACCAGATATACCTAAGGCACTGATTGAACAACTGGCAGAAAAAGGGAGGCTTGTTATACCGATTGGTGGTGAATATTTTCAAACACTGAATGTAATAAAGAAACAAAAAGGGACGATTTTAAGAAAAGAATTATTTGAGTGCACATTCGTGCCTCTTGTTGGAAAAGAAGGATGGGAAGATAAATAAAGAGTTTTTCAATATTGGACTTCGGGGTGTGGCGCAGCGGTTCAGCGCGCATGGTTCGGGACCATGAGGTCGTGGGTTCAAATCCCACCGCCCCGATGATAGAAAACAGAGAATGTAGAATGGGGTAGATACATGAATGAAAAAAAGAGGGTTTTATGAATAAAAAAATAATTGCTGTTATTGGTGGTTCAGAGACAAGCGAAAAAAATCTTAAAATTGCTGAAGAGGTTGGTGCTCTAATTGCAAAGAGAGGCGGGATTTTGATTACCGGAGGGCTTGGTGGTGTAATGGAATATGCATCTAAGGGTGCAAAAGGGTCGGGTGGTCTTGTAATCGGGATACTGCCTGGCACAGATAAAAGGACTGCCAATGAATATGTTGATATTCCAATAGTAACTGGTATGGGGCATGCACGGAATATCATCATTGCCCGAACCTGTGATTGTGCTATTGCAATCGATGGTAAATACGGTACATTGACTGAAATTGCTTACTGTTTGATGTTCAATGTTCCGGTGATTGGAATAAATACATGGAAAATAGACGCACCGATTATTCATGTGAGAACTGCAAGACAGGCAGTGGAGAAGGCATTTGAGATGATTGGAGATTGATTAGGGAGTGATAAATTGCATGCTGAAATAATCATTCAGGGCGTTGTCCAGGGTGTTGGATATAGATTTTTTGCAATCCAGAAAGCCCGTGAGTATGGTATTACTGGATATGTGCAAAATCTTCAGGATGGAAGTGTTCTTGTAGTGGCGGAAGGACCAAAAGGATTATTAAACGATTATATAAAAGAACTAAAGATTGGACCAAGGGCTGCCCGTGTGACGAAAGTTAGTATAAAATTTTCGGAAAAAGAGAAGGGTTATAAAAACTTCAGTGTAAAATTTTAAATAACTACTTGATTCCTTGTTATATTCAGGTATAATTAGATGAAGGGAGTAATATGCACAGGAATTGTATTTTGCTTCTATTGTGCTTAAACTCAATCATATTCGCTCTTCGTTATATTGAGTCGTCGCAGGGACTTAATACTCCCCAGATGGAGACCGGCAGAACAGAAATTGAGATGGTGGACATAAATAATGATGGGAATATCGATATTCTCTCAATCGGTGACCATGGTTCTCCATATGTCAATACTGATGAACATGGTGTAATGGTATGGTTTGGCAATGGTCAGGGTG
>JAOAFX010000054.1 GCA_026416055.1 Caldifarciminota bacterium | reverse complement strand
CAACAAGCACTACTGCTCCTCCTGTCCTTTTCTGGTTTGCACCAAATGGCAGTGCTTGGGCAATGAATTTACCAAAGATTGCCTCTGGAGCGACAGACTATGGTGTTGCAATTGGTGATGTGAATAACGATGGCCTTCTTGATGTAGGTTATGGGATGCATCATAATTATGCAAATAATGATTTCGGTGATTCGATAATGGAGGTCGCACTGGGGGACGGAACCGGACGGAACTGGATTCCATGGGATGATGGGATTTCAATAGGTGACGCCAGTCCATGGGGAATGTTCTGCACGGATTTTGCTGATATAGACAACGATGGTGATCTGGACCTCGGTGGAAACTCATTCGGTGCCGATGATGGAATTCACATCTTTATCAATCGTCGTGATGGAACATGGTATCAGTCATTTGGTTTTATCGGCGGAAATTCTACAATGGATTTTATGTTTGGTGACGTGAATAACGATGGTTATGCTGATTTCTGTGCCGCACATCAATATGGAAGTATCTATCTTGGCAATGGAGCCGGGGGTTTTACAAATGCAGATGGTAATTTACCGCCGGGAGGAAGTTCAGGAAGGCGCGGGCCATCTCTGGGTGATGTGGATAATGATGGAGACCTTGATTTTTCATACTGTAATACAAACGGCGGGGTGGAGGTGTGGAGGTGGCAGGGCAATAATACCTGGGTATCATACTCAACAGGATTGCCGACCACCGGTCCTTATGACCTCACCCAATTGTTTGATATGAATTTAGATGGATATATAGACCTCTGTGCATTCGGTGACAGTACGGTGACAGTATGGCGCAATACCGGCACAGGATGGATACAGGATACAACATTCAGAACCCCGCGTCCAGGAAGACCAAGTGCATTCAGAACTGGTGCTGATGCTGACCACAATGGTTATCCTGATATCCTGATTGTTGGTGATGAAGGTGACTCATGGAATTCAAGAAACAGACCAAGATTTTATAAAGAGTCATCAACACCACAGGATTTATTTATCTATCCGGTGTTCCCGAGGGGAAGAGAGAAATTTTATCGCGGCTCAGTCCAGTTTTTAAAATGGACATGTGGTGATCTTTCGAGAACAGCAATAATAAAACTTGAACTGTCAACGAATGGTCCCAGTGGTCCCTGGACGCTGATAGCAAGTAACTTGAAAAATAACTGCAGGTATCAATGGCGCATCCCACCCAATATTCAGGGTTCTGATAATTGTTATATCCGGTTTACAGCAATTACTGCTTCTGATACCGCAACAGCAATCAATCCTCTTCCTTTTTCTATTCTGCCGATTATCGGTATTGAAGAAGCCACAAAAAAGAATAGAAATCGAGTAGATTTTAATGTTGCACCCAATCCGGCGAGGAATTTGATTAACATAAAGATAGCCACAGAAGCCGGAAGGTCTGTGGTGCGTGTCTACGACTCCAATGGAAGACTTATAAAAGAGTTATTCAAAATAAATGGTGCAGGTGAGTTCAATATTTACTGGAATTTCAGGGATCAGATTGGCAGGCCTGTGCCTTCAGGAGAATATTTCATAAAACTTGAGAGCGAAAAAGGAACGATTGAGAAGAAAATTGTAATTACGCATTAAGACTATTTTAAAACACAATGACTTTTTGAATTTAGGTTAGTTCCCTATTGCATTTTTTTGAAAATTGACTATTATTCGTAGTATGTCCGAACTTTATTTTCTGGATTTCAGAAAGAAACAGAAAGAGAATTATTTAAATATGCTGGAAAAACTCATTGAGGCAGCTGGTGGTTTAGGTATCTTGAAACAGAAGACCCCGGTTGCGGTGAAGACACACTTTGGCGAAGACGGTAATTTAAATTTTGTAAGCCCACTCTATATCCGGAGGATTGTTAATTTGATTAAAAAATATGGTGCCCAACCTTTCTTGATTGATACAACCACGCTTTATTCAGGAAGGAGATTCAGGGGTGATTCCCATCTCGAACTTGCAAAAGAGCACGGTTTTGATTTTGCACCGGTTATTATCGGTGATGGAATTCATGGTGATGAATACTTCGAAATCGATGGTTCGAAAATTGCAATCGCCTTTAAAAATATTGATACTATGTTCTGTATCAGTCATTTTAAAGGCCATCTCGTTACAGGCTTTGGTGCCGCATTGAAAAATATAGGAATGGGTTGTGCCTCAAAGGGCGGTAAACTTCATCTCCATTCGCGTTCCCGGCCTTATGTAGATAAAGAAAAGTGTATTTTCTGTTTGAAATGTTACAATTATTGTGCCTATGGAGCAATTGCAAAAGAAAAAAGTCATGTTATTATCAATCCTGATAAATGCAGTGGCTGTGCTGGTTGTATGTCAGTATGTCCTGAGAGGGCAATCAAATTTTACTGGAGTGCGGCTTCAGATGAAGTTCAAAAAGGGATTGCACAATACACTGCCCATATAGTCAGGAACAAAAAGATTTTTTATTTGAATTTCCTCACAAATATTACACCAGATTGTGATTGTCTTCATACCTCAGAACCACCAATTTGCGCTGATATCGGAATACTTGCCGGTTTTGATCCGGTTGCGATTGACCAGGCCTCTTATGATATGGTAAAAAAAGAGATTGATAGGTTACGCCCTGACATAGATTCACAGGTTCAACTATATTATGGGGAAAAGTTCGGTGCTGGAGAACGAAGATATGAAATCAAAAATATCTGAGTTGAAAAAGAAGATAAAAAATCTTGAATCACTGATTGATGCCTCTCTGGTCTTTTCTTCAACCCTTGATATCGATGCACTTTTAGACATCATTCTGCAGAAGGCAGAGGAATTGATGGATGCAGAGGCGTCAAGCGTTTTCCGGATTGATGAAGAAAAAAATGAACTTTATTTTATCACCGCACGGGGTGAGAAGGGCAAGGAAGTAAAAGAGATACGCATCCCAATGGGTAAGGGTATCGTAGGCTGGGTTGCCCAGCATAAGAAACCATTGCTCGTTCCTGATGTTACTAAAGACCCGCGCTGGTTCAGTGGTGTAGATAAAAAGACCAAATTTGTAACACGCTCTATACTTGCAGTGCCCCTGATGGTGAAAGGTAAGATCATCGGAGTTGCTGAGGTTCTCAATAAAAGGGGTAATAAAAAGTTTACAAAAGAAGACCTCGAAGTTTATTCTGCACTTGCGAATCAGATGGCGATAGCCATAGAGAATGCTTCACTCTATAAGGAACTCGATGAACTATTTTTATCATCAATCCGGGCGATCGTTGAGGCGATCGATGCCAAGGATCCTTACACCAAAGGCCATTCAGCACGGGTTGTGGAATATGCCCTTTTAATCGGTGAGGGCATGAAACTTGATAAAGAAGGTTTGAAAGACCTTGAACTATCTGCAGTCCTTCATGATGTTGGTAAGATTGGTATTCCGGATAGAATCCTTTCCAAACCTGGCTTGCTCAATAGTGAAGAATATAATTATATGAAACGCCATCCCGAATTCGGTGCAGAAATTGTTGGACCGATTAAAAAATTGAAGAATCTTGTTCCCAATATCCTTCACCATCATGAGAAATATGACGGCACCGGTTACCCCATGGGCTTGAAAGGAAAAAATATCCCCATGGGTGCAAGGGTTATTGCTATTGCTGATTCGTTTGATGCGATGACATCGGATCGCCCTTATCGTCCGAAGATGCAGACTGATGAAGCAATAGCTGAAATTAAAAAGAACCGGAGAACCCAGTTTGACCCGGAAATTGTTGATATATTTATTAAGGCACTTCAAAAACATTTTCCATGAATATGCGGGTTTTAAAGATAATTTTGATTCCAGTATTTGTAACAATCATTGTTAACATCCTCTGCCTCTACAAACCCTTATATCGTCCCTTTGAGCAGAAACTTTATGATTTAAAATATCAGCTCACAATTGGGGGAGAACGTAGCGATAACATAATTATCGTTGATATAGATGAGCTGAGTTTAGAAAAGCTCGGTCGTTATCAGAACTGGCCCCGTGTGTATTTTGCTGAGGTCATTGATTATCTAAAAGGGGCGAAGGTAATAGGGGTGGATATATTCTTTGGCGAACCAGATACGCTGCCGATCTATGCCCAAAGATATTATGATAAACCGAATTTTGATTCAATCCTCGGGGTAGTGATTGCAAATAATAAAAATGTGGTGCTTGTTTCTTCTTATAATAAAGAACCGGTTTTTGAGAATGTATGCCCAACCGGTGTTGGTGAGATAATCGCAGATGAAGATGGAATTGTTCGGCATGGATACAAAATAATAGGTAAAAAGCACACATTTGCCTATGAGATTGCACGGAAGATGAATTTCGATTCTAAAGATAACAAGTTTTTAATTTGTTATCGTGATACCGGAGCATTCAGGAGAATCCCATTTAGCGATGTCTATTTGCGACGGGTGCCACCGGAGTATTTTCAGGAGAAGGTCGTCCTCATAGGAGGCACCGCACCGGGGCTTTTTGATTTTCATTCAGTCCCATTCCATCGCCATTTTCCCGGAATATTGATTCAGGCTAATTTACTCGATAACTTTATCACTAATAAAAGAATAGCTAAATTCCCTTATCATTATGTTCTTATAATAACTATTTTTTTCTCATCGTTGATTGCCTTGCTCACCAATTTTTCTAAACTCCGGGTATATGTGTTTGGTTGTATAGTGATATTCTTGATTATTTTAATTACTTCTTTTGTGCTTTTCTCCCGGCGTATCGATTTAGAAATCATTCGTATCTACTATTCTTTTATCCTGACGATTATCGTCTCACTCATTAACAGGTATCAGTTTGAAGAAAGAGAAAAAAGGCGCCTTAAATCAATATTTAGCAGGTATTATTCCCGTGAACTTGTGGAGAAGGTGATAAAAGAACCACCTAAACTCGGTGGAGAAAAGGTCTTCTGTAGTATTCTCTTCGCTGATATCAGAAATTTTACACCTTTTTCTGAAAAATCTTCTCCAGAAGAGGTGGCAAAACAATTGAATCGATTTTTAACAGAAATGGTGATGATTGTATTCAAATATCAGGGACGAATTGATAAATTTATTGGTGATTGTGTCATGGCAGTCTTCGGACATCCAGTTAAATTAAAAAATTCAGCATTAAATGCCTGCCTCTGTGCAAGGGAGATGGTGAGACGGTCTGAAGATCTTGGTTTCAAAATAGGGATAGGGATAAATTCAGGCGAAGTGGTGAGCGGGAATTTTGGTTCACCGATGCGTATGGAATATACGGTTATTGGCGATGCGGTAAATCTTGCTTCAAGGCTTGAGGGTCTGACTAAAGATCTGGGTGTAAACATTATTGTTGGTGAAGAGACATATAAAATGGTTACTGCCCATCCGACTATTGAACTCCATTTTAAAGAGCTGGGACCTGTAAAAGTAAAAGGAAAGGAGGAAGGCGTTTCGATTTATGAGTTGATACCATGAGCCATGCCGGTATCTATAAATGGATAGCAACTTAGTTTCGGGTAAGAAGATTTCCATCATAGAGGGTATCTTTGCCCAGTTTCATATCACACTCACCGGTGGCATGTTTCTCACTTCCTTTGCTCTGTTTCTAAATGCCAACCCTTTTCAGATTGGCATACTTACCGCAATTCCTTCAATCCTTGCAGGTGTTGGTTTCTTCGCCGCCTATTTCGCAAATATAATTGGTAAAAGGAAGACACCATGTTTAATAACTGCAATCGCAGGCAGGAGCCTTTTCATTTTCTTTGTTATTGGATTGATTTTTGATATTCGTATCAGCATAGATTTCTTTTTTGTTATTGTTTTCTTGTTTAATTTGCTTTTAAATTTTTCAGGTAATCTCTGGCTTTCATGGATGAGTGATTTGATACCAAAAGAAGAACGGGGAAGATATTTTGGCATAAGGACAACAATAATCAGTGCGGTGGGTATGGCGGTTAATTATCTCGGTGGAATGGTGCTTGACCACTTTGAGACGGACAAGGCATTCATAATCATCTTTTCCACTGCGGTCTTTTTTTCCACACTTGCTGGAATTACACTTTCTGCCCAGCCCGAACCAAAATTTGAAAAAAAGTCAATAAATTTTCGTGATGTATTTGTTAGGCCTTTAAAAGATAATAATTTTGTTGCCCTTATTAAATTTGTCTCATTCTGGTATTTTTTTGCAGGTGTTTCTGCACCTTTCTGGGTTGTCCACATGATAAGGAATTTAAAGATGGCGTATTCATCGATTGCTGTGTACGGTATCATCGCCGGTATTGCAAGCCTTTTTTTCCAGATATTGTGGGGAAAACTGATCGATCGGGTTCGTTCAAAACCGATACTGACTATAAATTTTGCAGGAACCATCTTTTTACCAATAATCTGGCTTTTTGCCAGACCCGATTTCATACTACCGATTTGGATAGATGCATTCTTCAGCGGTCTATTCTGGTGCGGAATAAACCTGAGTCTATTTAATATACTTCTGAGTTTAACTGAGGAGAAGGAGTTAAAGGAAAGTTATTTTGCAGTATTTTCTACAATTACCGGTATCTGTGGTTTCCTTTCTTCCTTACTCGGTGGCTTCATTGCCCAGATTCTTGAGGATTTCAAATTTGAATTTTTAGGGCAGAGGTTTGTAAATTTCCATATCCTGTTCTTATGGACATCCTTTTTCAGATTTTTAAGTGTTTTTTTACTTAAAAAGGTACAGGAGAAAGAGGCTTATCCAACTTTCCAGACCCTTCAGCTCATTGGTGATTATGCGGTGCGAAGATTGAATGAAAATAAAGACCTTCTATTGAACATCCTCAGATTTACCCGGTGAGACTTTTTAACAAACTTGACATTTCTGATGCGCTGGCTAAACTTATACGATGAAGATTGATATAGGAATCTATTACGGCCCAATTGATTTGCTCGTCTACCTCGTTCGTAAAAAAGAAGTAGATATATTCGATATTCCCATTGCGCAGGTCGCCGAAGAATATCTTGATTACATAAGAAAGATTGAACGAAAAGATCTTGAAGATGCTGCTGATTTTCTTCTAATGGCGGCAATATTGATAAGGCTCAAAGTCCGTTCACTCTTGCCCCGGACACCCGAGGATGAGGAGGAGGCAAAGCCGATAACCCTGATGCAAATAATTGAGGAATATAAAAAATACAAAGAGATTGCTAAATATTTCGGGGAAATGGAGACACAGACGAGTAAACAATACCCGAGATTTGCCCGGGTTGAGCCCACTACTGTACTTGAAGAAGGTGACCTGATGAGTCTTATTCTTGCATTCCGCAGTTTTAAACCTTCTGAAAAAGAGGAAATGCTTGTAAAAAGGCAATCGATTCCCATTGAAAAGGTCATTGAGGATTTAACCCGAGAACTCGAAGAAAGGGGCAGAGTCAATTTTCTTAAATTCTTAAAAGAAAAAAGAAATGTTTCAATTGCAGTCTCATATTTTTTTGGAATGCTGCAAATAGTGAAAGAGGGACTTGCCAGTGTCGAACAGAATGAAATATTCGGAGAAATCTATTTATACAAAAGGCAACAAGAGATAATTAAGGTACCTGAAGATTCACCTGCAGGATAAAATTATGATCAGGTGCAATATCCTTTATTTTCTCTTATTTTTTATCTTCCACCACAATCATGGTAGTTATGCCTATGCACCTGAAGATTCCAATTATCAATATCTACTTGATAAACAACTCTCCCATTATTTTCAAAACTGGGAGATTGTTTTTGATTCAACAAGAAATGGTATGAGAACAAGCCAGGGGTGTCTTGATCTCCTCAACTGGTATATTAATCTTGAACTGCGCTATGAAGCCTATCTTTCAAAGATTCTTGGTATACGTTATCAAAACAGGTATCTTGGTGATTACGACAACCATATATCAAATCACTATTTTCAGCCGTTTTTCCAGTTAAGTGGTAATGAGCGATTATTCCTGTCGATTACTACCCATTACTATAAAGGTAAAGATGAAATCGGAATAGGATATTATCACGGCAAGGGGTATTTAAATTTTTCAGAAATATTTCTGCTTGTAGAAAATTTCGACCGCAATTTTTCTCTTCAGGATATGACAAATGGTCGACAAAAAGTCATTTATAAGGGATTGAACTATCCAATTAAATTGAAAACTATTATCAACAGAAACTGGTCAAAAGGCAGGTTGAGGTTAGAAATTGAACTTGCCAGGAAATATATTATGGAATCAACAGATGAACCATCAACATTCAGGGAAGCTGGTTATCGTCATACTGGATTCTTCCGTTTCTGGCAGGATGCGGGTAATTTCAGGTTTGGTTTTTTAAACGAATTTAAAATTTCGTACCTCGAGATTCTTGATTCAACAAGAAAGATTGCCGAAAATATTTTCGATGGTATGCCTGAACTCCAGATTACCTATTTGAAAAATCACAGGTGGTTGCCCAACCTCTATCTTACCTATAATTACAAGACAGTTTCTGACTCTGTTTTTTATAAAAGAAATGTATTTGCCTACTTAATTGACATAGTTTACAAGCCCGGCGGGAATTTTATCTGGCATTTTGGAACCCAGAGGAATTTTTATCAAAACAACCAGGGGGTGAAAATAAAAGAACGCAGGATAAATGTGGGACTTGAATACCATTATAAAAATTTATGGTTCTACCTCGTCGAGGCTATGGAAGGCGATTTTCCTACACCCAAGTATCTTCATAACCATACCTATGTCCAGCTGATGCTCTGCTTTTAGGTAAAAGTCAAAATTCTTGACAAATTCTTTTTTTTAAGTAAACTATTGTGTGTTTATAAGCTACATACTGCTTTTCTTTATTGCTAATCGCGAAGATACGGCTTATCGTATTGAGCCCGGAGATGTATTAGAAGTTGTAGTTCTGGGGCAGGAGGAATTATCAAGGGATTTACTGGTGATGCATAATGGTAATATTACATTCCCCCTCATCGGTGATATAAAGGTGGCTGGTTATACTACTAATGAAGTAGCGGACACTATTGCAAGTCTTCTCAGGAGATATTTTGTTCAGCCTCTTGTTTCGGTCATTCTTAAAGGACCGAGCATATCCACCGTTGCAGTTTATGGTGAAGTCGTTAAACCAGGGACAGTTCAGTACCAGCGCGGCTTAAGGGTTAGCGATTATGTTGCCCTTGCTGGTGGTCCAAATGACCGAGCCAATCTGAAAAAGGTGAAAGTGGTCCGCAATACTGGAAGTGGTGTTAAGGTTTACACCATTAACCTTGAGAACATTTTGAAAAAGGGGAGTGAAAAAGATAATTTCGAACTCAAGGCAGGAGACTGGATATACATCGGAAAAAAATTTATGATAAACTGGGGAACAATTTTGCAATTTGCTACCCTGACTCTGACTGCAGTCAATCTTTATGTTACAATAGAACGGCTCAAGTGAATATGAAAAAAGACTTAAACTTTGTCGTGAAACTCAAAGGACTGCTATTCAGTGTAGTAAAAAGCCATATGATATTATTATTCAGCAGTAAAGATTATGTGCTGATGATTCAAATGAACATTTTTAAATTCATTTGTATGAAGCTGGTTTGATCTTTAGATAAATACTGGAGAGTAGAATGAGTAATCTTGAAAAATCTGAATACTATCTTGAGCCCGAAAAACCGCTGAATCTACAGGAACTCTGGTTTAAATTTTTACGCCGGCGTAAAATATTTTTCATCTTTGCAATTCCGGTATTCCTGGGGATACTCATCTTCCGGATTTCCCGCCCCTATATGCCGATCTATTTATCAAGTTTTGACCTTGGCGTGGCTGAAAATCGTACAGTTGAAGGCTTTTTTACCGGAGTTTCAGAAACACCAGCTGTACAGATTGGAACTGTTACCCAGCGAATAATTGCAAATCTTTTGAGTATAAAGATTGCCGAAAAAGTAGTCGATACCCTTGGATTATATGCCTTTGTGAAAGAAGGTAATAGTGATCTCCAATTGCAAGTTCATCTTAAACGAAATTGTGATGAACTGCTGGGTCCATATAACCTAAAAATTTTGAATGGAGGATTCGCATTAAAACTCAACGGAGAATTCATTCAGAAAAACTTTGGAGAGTATATTGACCTTGGACACCTGGAATTTACAATTCCACCAGGACAGAATTTTTCTGTAAATAAAAATTATACAATTACTTTCTATCCAAGAAGTAAAATGGCACTGGCTCTTAGAAATTCGAGTTCAGTAAAAGTCCTTGAAGCGGATAAAGTGGAAAGGGCTGGTGACCGTTCCGGAGTTCCTATCTCAGGTGAAGGTGCGACAAAGAAGATGGTTTCGGCAAAGTCCATCTTTCCGGGGATGAATGTAATCGGAATTCTCCGAATCGAACTTTACTGGGGTGACAAGGAACAGGCTTTGCGCATTGCCCGAGCACTGTCAGAAATTCTTGTAAAAGAGAATATACAGGAAAAAAGTCTTCAATATATCCAGTCCCGGCAATTTATCGAATCCCAGCTCGCATTTTATCAACAACGGCTCAATGAACTGGAAGAGCAGATAAAAAACTTTAAGGAAACAAAGAAAATCGCAGACCTCAAGGCATCAACCCAGGCACTAATTAATCAGGTAGCGACACTCGAATCTCGAAAAAATCAATTAGAGATCGAAGAGAAGATATTGAGTGATATTAATAAATATCTTAATAGCGATACACTTGGAGAGATGCCCTTGAATATTGCAACGACGATGATTTCCGAACAGGGTATTCAGCAACTTTATACGCAACTCGTTCAGGCCGATGCTGAATTGAAGGGAATTTTGAAGGAGTATTCTACACGGCATCCAAAGTATTCAGAGATAAAGGCAAGATACGATGGTTACAAAGAACAACTGAAAGTTGAGATTGCAAAACGTGTTTCAACGATCAAAACAGATATCCAGGGTGTAGCAAATCAGATAAGGAATCTGCAATTAAAACTTGAGAACATTCCTTCTGATGAAATAAATCTTGCTCGTCTGGAGAGGGACAGGGAAACGGCTGAAAAGTTGTATACATTCTTTTCTGAAAAGCTGGAGGAAACCCGTGTTCAGGAGGCAGGAGTCACATCAGACATAAAAATCATCAACCCTCCATTCGTTTCAGGCAATCCTGTGAATCCCCGCCGGTTTCTACTTACTCTCTTTCTTTCAGTTTTCTTTGCAATTTTAACCGGGAGTGCAGTAGTTTTTATAACGGAATATTTTGATAATACAATAAAAGAACCAGAAACAATAAAAGAAAAACTCAACCTTGCAGTTTTTGGATTGATTCCCGGGCTTGCCGAAACTGAGAGTAAGAAGATAAAGCCCGGCTTTAGCCTTGATTATGTAAAATATCAAATTCCACGTTTATTGGGCTTCAAAAATTCAGACCATAAAAGTAGTGAGCTAAAGATCATTACCGAACGCTCCAGTGCAGAATTTGAGGCATTCAGGAAACTGAGTGTCCATCTTGAATTTGCTCATCCCGAAAAAGAATACAGGGTACTCTATATAACATCGTGTGGTCCTGAAGAAGGCAAGACATTCATTACACTCAATCTCGGTTATGCTTTTGCTACTAAAGGAAAAAAAGTTTTGCTGATTGATACTGATTTCCGGAAAAAACGGGGTAACCTCACACACATTTTTAAAATGAGAAAAGAAAAAGGTATATTTAATGTTTTAAAAGACGAAATAAATTTAGAAGAAGTTATCACCCCCATTTCACAGATTGACTTTTCAGCAAAAGAGCAATCAGATAAAAAAACTGCTTTAGATGAGAATGTTCCGTTATTTATTATGCCAATCGGGGATGTTCCGCCGAATCCATTTATCTTCCTTGAATCTGATAAGATGAGACAGATGCTTGAGAGATTGAAAGCCGAATATAATTATATCCTGGTTGATGGTTTACCTCTTCTCCTCTTCGCTGATGCTACATATCTTGCTCGTTACTGTGATGGTGTTTTACTGGTTGCCATGTATAATAAGACTAACCTCAAGGAACTGGAAAATAGTCAGGAGGTGTTGAACTCTGCACACGCCGATATCGTCGGTGTTGTTATTAACAATGCTCCGTTACGTTCCGGAAGTTATTACTACCATTATTATTACAAATATTACTCTAAATATTATCGTGGCAAAGAGTAAAAAACCAGTGTATCAATTTTTCGGTGTGACTTCTTACGCAGATTAGAAAAAGGGGGTGTTATGATGCGTTTATTACCCTTTGTTTTTGCATTAATTTTATTCCTTTCCTGTGCTGTATTTACATCGTCCGGACTTGTGGAAGTTGGAACTATTTTTGGATTTGTTAGTGATGATGAATTAAACCCGATTGCCGACGCCGAAGTGGTAGTGGTGGGTGAAACTAAAATAATTGCGTATACGAATAGTGCAGGTTATTATATTTTACAGGATTTGCCTGCAGGAGATTTGACTTTAGTATTTTCTTGCCCTGGATATGAGTCGCGAACTATATCTTGCAGGGTAGAACCGGGGAAAAAGATGGAGATCGATCAAATTTTGAAGAAGATAAAAACAAAAGAAGGGAGCGTACGGGGAATTGTTGTTGATTATCTTACAAATGAGCCGCTCGTTGCCGAAATAACGATCATGGAACTGAATCGCAGTACCACTTCGGATAAAAATGGTTTTTTTGAATTTGAGAATATCCCAGCCGGGTTTTATTTAATGAAAGTGCAGGCATTGAATTATGTAACATCACAAACAGATATCAAGGTTGAAGATGGAAAATCTACCGAGCAGATGATAAGGATATTTCGAGAAGGTTCGGTCATTACCCTGCATGGTGTCGTGTTTGAATTCAACAGTGCGATATTAAGACCCGAATCATATCCGGTGCTCGATGATGCAGCCAGGATACTGACAATGCATCCGGAGATAGATGTGGAAATACAGGGGCATACAGATAATATTGGTTCTGATGAATATAATTTAAAACTATCGCAGAAGAGGGCAGAAGCGGTTCGTGATTATCTTATTGATAAACACATGATTGAACCAGTACGTCTTATACCAGTAGGTTATGGCGAGCGACGGCCGATTGCCGATAATTCAACTGAAGAGGGCAGACAAAAGAATCGCCGGGTAGAATTTTTGATACTGAGAAAAAAAGAGTGAGGGGTAATTTTAACTACCAATAAATAAGAACAGATAAGAATTTACGCCTGTGGTTATGAATAGCACATTTAAAATACAGGGTGGCCTTTTATATTGACAAATCCACTTTTTCGGTTATAATAAATTCATCTTTTAGCGGCGTAGCTCAGTTGGCAGAGCAGGAGAATCATAATCTCTGTGTCGGGGGTTCGATTCCCTCCGCCGCTATTTGAAGTATGGCATCAATCAAAGAATATCTAAAAGAAACTGCAAATTTTAACAAGCGGATTGAGTTAATAACAGAATTTTTAAGTAACTCAAGCTTTGTGTTAAACGAATTGATAAAAAAATTAGAATATTTATTTGATTCATTAAGGCGTGGTAACAATTTGCTAAATTTCTTGAAAAACTATGCTGAAACTTTCAAATCCCAGTTAATTAAACTGGGCGAAGAATTGGATGAGATAAAAGAGGAGATAGTTTTTTATCAAAACCGGCTTTCGGAAATTGATGAAAACATTAGTCAAATTAGAGCAACCGCTGATAATATTGAAAGTAATGTCCATTCTTTCATAAAACTGGCACGTATGATAACTTATCTTGCTGAGAATATTGAAGTTAAGGCACATCAGGCCAAAAATGAAGGGAGGGGATTGGCAGTAATAGCACGAGAGACCCATAAAATTGCCAGTTCATCTCAGGTGTTATTCCGGGGTTTTGACGAATTGCTTGAAGTCATTAGGAGAAATGTAGAGCCATTCTCTTCTGATATACAACAGACATTGATTGAGGCATCAACATCGGTGAAGGAAGTAACCGATATACCTTCATCGCTGAGGACATTGAGTGATTCAGTGGAATTGCTACAAAAATTTATAAATTCTACAGAACGAAGTAGTGAACTTTTTCTCCAGCTCGAAGAAAAGATAAAAGAAAAGGTAGAGATTATCAGAAAGCAGTTTGTAGAAGCACAAAGTACAGTTGACGAAATATCCACACGTGGTTCAGAGATTGCCGGTCTTTCCCGGATTCTTTATGAACTCCATAATATTGCAAATCTCCTTTATAAATCAACAGGAACAGATTATCAAATTAATCAGTTCAAGCACATAGTAAGTGAAAATATAAAAATTCTGGATAAAATAAGAGTTGGAATTCGCCCTGTTCTTCTGTCTGCAGAACTTGCAGGAGAGATAGAGCACATAATAGGCCAGGTGAAAGAATTATACGAACAGGTTATCACAAGTCAGAACGAGATTGAGAAACTGGACATGATAATGA
Source organism: Caldifarciminota bacterium (assembly GCA_026416055.1). Classification (GTDB taxonomy): domain Bacteria; phylum Hydrothermota; class Tepidihabitantia; order SM23-42; family JAOAFX01; genus JAOAFX01. Next base: position 1,586 of record JAOAFX010000054.1, on the reverse strand, counting down.
AGAGAGTTTCAACCCTCAGGTTAGATTTAAATCAAATTTTTTCACACCGGAACTTGATTTCTGATAAAATTAAAGAGTTCACCAGAATTTTGAAAGAGCAATTGACATTCATTGAAGAATTAATCACTACCGGTACGAAAATTATAATGCGGTTGAGAACTTTGGCGATATTCGCCCGGCTTGAAAGAAGCCACAGTTTCGAGTATGAAGCATCAATTACGCCGATAGTGCTTGAGTTTAATAGCCTCTTAGACCGGATGGTTTCTTCTTTTAATACACTCTATTCTGAGACTGTTAATTTGAAAAACATATTGGGCAGGCTTGGAACTCTTTACTTACCGAGAGATTTTACCCAGATAACGGTTCCTGATTTTTCCCGCATCAAAGTATTTTTTGACGACACCCTTCGGGTTTTTGAAGATTGTCTTGGGTGCATAAGGGATTTAAGAAATGTTAAGGAAAGGTTAGATAAAGAAAATTTTTTGTTAAACCATTACTGGAATGTATATGAAGACTCTTTGAAGGCGATTATAAATTTTAAATCTTTGCTCCGGAATTTATTATCAGATTTTAAAACCGCACCTTCTGTAGTGAAAACTAAAAAGAAGCTGGGCATAAACCTGTTTAACGATCCTGTGACACTCAAACCGGATTTGAAGACTGATGCAACATCACAGCAGGTCATTGTTAATTATTCCACCGGGTTGTTCCAGTTCGGAGTGGGGACTGAAGTCATCCCTGGGTTGTGTGCTGAATATTCAATCTCCGAAGATAGTTGTGAATATATATTCCATATCCGCGAAGGCTTGAAATACGCAAATGGCAGGAAGGTAAATATAGAAGATATAAAGAATGGGATTATAAGGGGATTAAATGGTCCAAATCGTAATCTACTGGAAATGATCTCCGGAGCCAGGGAATATTTAAAGTTAAAAGAAGAAAAATCACTCCATATAAAAGTGCTCGATTCCTACCGACTGAACGTGAGATTAGAGTATCCTTATCTTCCGTTCATTGCCAGTTTTGCTACTGGTATCGCAGATCCGTATATTGATGATGATTTACCAGTCGGAACCGGACCTTTCCGCCTCACCATGTGGGAGCGCGGGAAAGAGTTAATCCTTGAGGCAAATGAATTTTTTTACGAGGGAAGACCTGCTGTTGATGTATTAAAGTTCGTCATCACTGCTGATGACGAGTTTGGCTATGAGTTATTTAAGAATGGTGAGTTATCACTCTTCCAACCCGGTTCAAAATCGCTGCGCTGGATAAAACAGGAATGTCCAGAGTTGCTGGTTACTTATCCTGATCTTTCAATCCATTTTTTATGCTTTCATTGTCAGAAGCCACCTTTTAACAACAAACTTGTGCGTCAGGCAATCTCGCACGCAATAGATAGAGAACGAATGGTAAAGGAATTACTATCCGATATTGCAATTCCAGCTAAGGGTGTATTTCCACCATCGGCATCTGTTTACAATCATCAACTCACCGGCTATCGCTTTGACCCATCCATGAGCCGGGAGCTGCTTGAACGTGCTGGGTTCACTGCTGGCTTGCCTGATACCTATCCGCTGGTAGTCAGC
>JAOAFX010000053.1 GCA_026416055.1 Caldifarciminota bacterium | reverse complement strand
CCGCCATATCCAAAATCACCATTTTGGTAAATACTCCACACACCCTGACCATTTCCGAACCACACCATAACACCGTGCTCCTGGGTATTGATATAAGGAGAACCATGGTCCCCGATAGAAAGGATATCAATGTTACCATCATTATTGATATCTACCATCTCCATCTCGGTTCTACCACCTTCCATAGCTGGATTTTCCAAGCCTTGTGAAGACTCAATATAACTGAGTGCGTAGATAAGAGAATAACAGAGCAAAAAGATGAAAAGTGGATATATTAATCTCTTCATGCCTCCTCCCCTTAGAATCATTATAGCCAATCCAGAAAAAAAATCAAGAAAAACAGTCTCTTCGTTTATCTTGAAAACTGTGATATCCTGACAATTAAACTCAACTGAAATCATGCTTTCTTTTACCATTCTGGTTAATATGTTTTAATTAACCCTCTCTAAATTAAAAAGTTTCATTAAAAAGAGAATAAAACTTATGCATCGTTTTCTCTGAGAAAAATAAACGGTAAAAAATAACCAAAACCTATTAGATTGTCTATCTTTTTATATTCTGCTGTGTATCAATGGTTCAACTTTACTACTTTCGTCTTAATTGAAAACTCCCCGTCACCCAAAATGACAAAATATATTCCTGCAGGCATTTCTTTACCCTTATCATCATCTCCATACCAGATGAGCTTCGATGAGTGATACTGGTGGTGTAACTCCGGATGGAACGATTTTATAAGCCTTCCTGAAACATCGTAAATCCTCAGTGGAATTGCAGATTGCGAATAGCACATTTTTGATAGCAAGAATCTGTGATGAAGTGTAACGGGCTGGTATTCAATCACGCAGAAATTTGTGAACGGGATGGGATAAACTGACAGAATTTGATGATGATTGACTGAAGAATGCATTTTTTTCAAGTCCTCGATACCCACTGGTTCTATATCAAAGAAATGCATGATTGAATCGAGCAAAATTGCCTTCGTTGATAACCCATTATCGACGAGCCCTGCGAGTTCAAATGAAAGGCCAACTGTTTTATAATTATTTACTGAATTTGCTATCCCGCAGAAGTAATCATCATCCCGATCATGAAAGATTCTAAAACCTGTACCGGTAGAATCAATAACATCAAGATAGAAATTTTCTCCATTATATCCGAATTCCATGCCTTGAGTAAATTTATAATCTACACCTTCAACCGGTCCCAAATTTGTATATCCGTCACTTATCGGTCTCACACCAAAATATTGATTGAAATCAAAACCATGCATTACCAATGGGTCAAAATACCAGCATTCACCACCTTCAAGATAGACATTACCACCATGGTTGATAAAACCCACAATATCTTTGACCTCATAACAATCCCTGAATAAAACGAAATTATTATAAGCAACCCCTGTGCAAATAAAGAGCGATTTATAGTTTTTCAAATATTCAAAAGAATAAAACCGGGCATTTACATAGTCCCCATTATAGCCGAGACTTCGTAAAATGGAATGTATCACCGGTCCACTTGAATTATTGCGATCCGGGTCCCAGACCAGATAATCTCTTTTGCCGATAATAAGTTTTATTCTGATTCTGTCAATGGCACCTGAATTTTCACTCAATGTCAGGTCGAGGTTAGCACATGTTCCCTGCGGCGTGTTGGACGCCGCCTGAATTCTGAAGGCAATTGCATTTTTTATTAAAGAATCAATCTGGACATTACCGAAATACGCATTTCCATTATTGATGCTAAGATATGGAGACGAGGTTGAAATAATCCCGATTAAATTCTGAATATCGATCCCACCAACATTCTTCAATAGATAAAAAAGTTCTACCTCTTCACCCGGGTCTAAAATGCCGTTACAGTTTCCCGATGAATCATCTATAAAATATGAAACCAGGGTGCAATGGGCAGAATCGTCTGAATAGGAAAGCTTTAAATTATCCGCGAAGACCTTCGCCTCGGCGTGCCCTGGTCAACAACCATATGAACGACTGTATAAAATAATTCTCAGTTTAGAGATATCTGAAGGATTGATGCCCGGTAGGTTTTGTAATTCATCCAGAATATTGATTGTATCACAAAACCAATTTGTATCACTTATCTCAATAAGATGCAAGTTCGGTGATGGCTGCCAGTAAAGGCTCTCTGCATAGTAAAAGATGCGTGTCTCACCAAGGATATTTTCGTCAATATCAAGATAGGATAATATGAGCGATGCGATTGCTGGATGGGGATGGAGTGTATCATAACTTTTGGCAAAAAGTTTGGCTTTGAAAGAAAACGTAAGTTCAAGCCCGGGAATATAACAGGTCTGGGAAACTGCAGTTAACATTTTGTCAAGCTTTCCAACATAGACTTCTGAATCTGAATCTTCTATTTCATACATCTTGTCAGTATGTATCGTATAGGTCTCCCCGTGTGCATAACAATTCCAGAAATTGAGTGAATCTTCAAAATTACCATTAAAAATAAAATTCCCCGCAAGGAGAATGTTTGCGAAAATGAAAAAAACATTAATTATTTTCATACATGATTATCCCAGCAACGGCAGCAGTAAAAATACACCAATAAGGATTATCAAAAACCCCAAAAAGTCAAAAATAATGCCTGTCTTTATCATTCTCGTTATAGGAACATAACCAGAGCCATAAATTATTGCATTTGGTGCTGTAGAAACTGGCAGCATGAATCCATAACTTGCGCCAAGACAGGCACCGAGTGCCGGAATCAAAGGATTTATATTTGCTGCGGCTGAAAGCGAAATCATAATTGGAATCACCATATATGCTGATGCAGTGTTAGATGTCAGTTCGCTTGTAATTATTGCAAGAATAATTGATATTGCAGTAATTGAAAACAAACTCTTTGCACCGGTCAAATTCAAAATTCCTTTTCCAATATTCTCTGCCAGACCTGTTGAAAACATCAGACTACCCAAAGACAATCCACCACCAAATAAAAGAATCGTTCCCCAGTCAATATCAACTGCCTCTTTCCAGGTAATCGTGCCCTTCCTTTCCTTCCAGTTCAAGGGTAAAATAAATAAAATCACCGCACCGATTATCGCGGCAAGCCCTTCTGGAATATGTACTTCCCACCATTTGCAGATTTGCGCATCAGAACCAAAAATGATTGCCAATACCCCGGGGAATACCCACAAAAATACTGTTATCAAAAATGCAATTAAAACATTCCTCTCCCCTCTTGAAATCTTACCCATTGCCCTCTTCTCTTTTGCCACATACTCATCAATACCAGAGAGTTCATCAAATTCAGGAGGGAATAATAACCTGAGCAACAAAAATAATACGACATACATTATCACAACAACTGGTACTGCAAAAAGCATCCATCTGAAAAATGTAATATTTTTGCCCAGAAGTTCTTTAATCAAGCCTATTCCAATCAAATTCGGTGGTGTGCCGACAGGTGTGCCAATACCACCTACCGACGCACCATAGGCAATGATAAGCATGAGACCTGTAGAATATTTTAGTTTTTTTACATCCCTTGAATGAAGTTGAGCAATTGTGTTAAGTATTCCAAGACCTATTGGATATAACATTGCAGTGGTTGCAGTATTGCTTACCCACATCGATATTAAAACAGCAATAAGTCCAAGTGTAAAAAGAATAAGATTACTGCTTTTACCAATTCCCGGGATAGATAAAATCTGGAATGCAAATCTGCGGTCAAGTCTGTGCACCATCATTGCCCTGGCAATAATAAAACTACCAATAAACAAGAAGATTATAGGATCAGCAAATGGCGCAAATATCTTCTTCATTGTGTCAACACCCATTATGACACAGAGTGTTGTACCCAAAAGCGCAGTTACCGGTATGGGTACAGGCTCGGTAACCCACCATATCACAACCCAGCCCAGTATTGCAGATAAAAAATGGGCATTTTTTGAAAGACCTGACATTGGCAGTAGTAAAAATATTACGAATACAATCGGTCCTGAAAAAAGCCCGATAGTCTTTCTAAATTTCTCAAATCTCACCTCTGCGGGCGAAATCTTTTCTTCTATTTCACCCATTATTTTATGATACGCAAATTGTAAAAGTTGTCAAGCGATTATTTTCCTTCCGTTCCCACTGATTTTTTCTTCATATACAATTTCGATGTTACAAATCTATTTCTGGTTTTTTTCCTTTTTTAGCCTTCGTCCTAATACCGTAAAACCTTTTATTCCGTAATTTAGTTATTGAACAATTGTTTAGGCGAATGAAATGGAGAAGATAAAACGCATTAGCTTGCTAATACGCTCCAAAGCAATAGCAAGCTGTTACATTTTCAAAAAATTATTTACTATTTGAATTCAGAAACTAATGCCTGGTACAACGAATTCTACTGACCAGTTTTTGGGCCATAATTTGTCTATATGGTTATACAAAGGCAGGATAACGCCAACTGGTCCAACAACTATCTTTATTCCTGTATCATAGGCGTATTCCCATTTCAAACTATCTCTATTATAATAATAACCCAGATCTCCAAAAATTCTTAACGGAAAACCTTCAGGAAGTTGTAAATTCAACGAGATAATCCCATCGGTCTTTATATGATAACCCTGATAACCAGCCATATTTCCATCCTGTTTGATATGAATATGCTCTTGTGGAGATGCATATCCTTTATGACCGAAGAATAAATCAGAAATAAAAGTATGTCTCAATCCACCACTTAAGAAAATCCTTTCCTGGTTCGGCGCAGTACCAAGCACCTTGCCGGCAAAAATACGAAAATAAAGGGGTGTAAGATACAACCTTGAGTTCTTCTCAATCTCAAAGGTTAATCTTGAGAAACTCCAGTCGGTGTTAAAGAAATTATCAGTCCAACAGAAGTTTAATCCTAATAACCAGTGGCCTGTATTATATGAAAACTGATTCTGGATAAGATAGTAATCAGCAATCGTCCAGTCAATTGAATCAACAGAGATAAATGTTTTCAGGTTGTTATAACTAAAATATGTCTTCATATTTATTTTAGGTTCTGGAGTAAGAGGCATACCAAAATCATTGGTAAATCCCGCCTGATATTTTATCTCACCGCCACCATTAGAACCTTTCAAAAATATGCGGGAACGACAACCCCTCTTAAATACAATCGGCGTCTGATAGCTAAAATTGTAATAGTGTTTTTTACTCCTGACACCATAAATATAGCCAAAAATGCACTGATTTTTTCCCTTGATAAAATCGGCATCGATGAATTGCGCACCGGCAAGATAAAACCCCGGGGTGAACCCGTCATTTGTATTATACCATAAATAAGGTAAAATAAAAATTTGATATGTATCAAAGGAAGGCCAGTTGAAGAACGGTTTTATTGCAAACTTTCGCGGATAAAAATTATTGTATCTATTTGCTTCAGGTGTATAATCATAAGGATCAATAATGACTTTTTTGATTTTCTTTGCATCAGCAATAACAAAAGTGTCTAACTCTCTCTCAATTTTCAAGACCTGACCACCGTTATCGGTCAGAATAAATACATCGGTAGGAAGTAAAAATTTACCTTTGTTTTCTACAACGAGCGAATTTTTTGATATTTTTTTGACATGCCAGTCGCAATACTTTGTAGTATGGAGCAGATCATAAAAAAACTGTTTTAAATCTTTTCCACTTACTTCTTCACAAATACGAATAAAATCTTGAGACTCAGGATGCTTGAATTTAAAATCATTAAAATATCTTTTGAGGATTGTATCAAATGTATTTGAACCAAGATATGCCTCAAGATAACGCAAAAATAATGAAGGTTTTGAATATGCTGCAGTCTGGTATGCTATGGGACTATCAATGAACTCATAAGACTTTGTTAAAATTGGCCTTTCTATCTGATTTGTTAAAGTAATATAATACATCAGCCTGTTAATGTAATTATGTCGTAGTTCAGGCAAAAAAGATGATTTAAAAAATGAGTTTTCTATACCGTATTTATCAACAAAATATCTTGCCTCAGCATAGGAAGTAAATCCTTCATCAAGCCAGGCTTCATCCATTTCATTTGAACCGATTATTCCATAAAACCACTGGTGGGCAATCTCGTGGATTATTACCATTTCAAACTGTTTTGTAAGATTATCTTCCCTGCCACCGATAATTACCAAATTCGGATATTCCATTCCTCCATCAAAATATCCTTGAACTACACTCAGCTTCTTGTAAGGATATTTACCAAACCAGTTATTGTATCTCTTCAATGCATCGACTGCATACTCTCCTGCATTCTGCCATTTTCTTTTTTGTTTTTTGAGATAATAGATTTCAATATCTATTCCATCGACTTCTCGCTTTTCAATTTCAAAATTCGGGTCACAGACCCAGGCAAAATCATGAACATTCTCAGCAATAAAACGAACGACCTTCCTATTGTTTTCTATTCTTGCTGAATCTATTATTACACCACTACCTGCAATTACGTAATCCGCAGGCAGTTCTATTGACACGTCGAAATTTCCAAATTCACCATAAAATTCACCAATTGCATGATAACCCTGTTTGTGCCAGCCTTTTTTATCAAATACGCAGGGTTTTGGATACCACTGGACAATTTCATAATGCCTGCCTTTATACCCGAGACGGGAAAAAATCTTGGGAATCTTTAAGACCGCATCGATCATCAGAACTATTGAATCTCCTGGAAGCAATGGTCTATCGAGAACGACTGCCATTATAGTTTCATCAGTTATAAAATTCAACACCTTATCCCCTTTTTTAACCGAATTTATATCAATCCATCCCCGCTCAGATTTCTTTGCCTTCAAGAATCTATAAGAACCCAGTCTTTTTAATTCCTTCGCAAAGGTCGTATTATTATCCCTGTAAGCATTGGCATAAAGATGAAAATATAAAGTCTCAAGGCTGACCGGCGCATTGTTATAATATACCAGTTTTTCACTGATTTTCAATTCACGTCTTACATCATCAAGGCTACAAAAAATTCTGTAATCAACCCGTTGCTGGTAGAACAAAAGAAATAACAGGACTTCCATCGTTTCGATTATATCCATTAGTTTAATCAAATCAAGATACTAAAACTATTTTTAAGACCAAATATCTCAAAAAAGTAAAAGGCTATTTATGTCTGAGTCCTCTACACTTTTTATGAATTGAAAAATCCAGAATATCATTATTTTTTGGTGTATAAGTATTGAAGGGTGAAAAATAGATTATCGGCTGGACATTTTTAGTTTAAAAAACCACTAATCCCCCTGCTTCCCTTTAAAAAGGGAGATTATAAAAACAACATCCTAATTGTAGCTGCAGACCCTGGTCTGCAGTTTAAATGCGGGATGTCAATTAAATAAACTAAACTTAATTTTTGCAGAGTAAACTCTGCTACTGCAATTGATGGGTTTTATTACCATACCTGCATCCTTGCTCATAAACCAATTATCATTTTATTCCAGTGGTCAAGCTTCTTAACAAATATTCCAACTTAATAATACTACAAAAAATAATAAGTGCAGGGCAAACCTTCAGGTTTGTATTGATAAAAACGCAAGCTAAAGCCTTGTCCTACGTTAGAAATTGATAAAATCGTATTGCAAACCTTTAGGTTTGCATTAATAATTTGATTTCACATAATACAAATGAATTTACAATATCGAGGGGCAAACCTTCACATTTGTTTAAAAATGAATTATCCGCTGAGATAGATTTTATCGTTACTGGAAGTCGGTCCTACAGGAAAACAAAAAACCATTAAACTAAAAAGTGAAGACGATTCAGTTTCTGTATGTTGACATACAAATAAATATCGCTATAATTTGTTTATATCAGGAGGTAATATGACAAGCTCACCAATCATTTTACTCTTCCTCTCTGTAGAATTTGAACCAACGCTGGTAAAGGTTGATGAATATAAATATGACCCTTTCGTTATCTACTCATCAAATCACCAGTATTATGCACTCATCACTTATGATATCGGAAATTCTGAGTTTGTCCCGTTTGACCAATTCATACTTAAAGATAATTCCGGAAGGACACTCTATTCAAAATCTAAGTTCAATCACACGGTTGTTGATATCAGCAATGAAGGATGGGTGGTTGCCAGTGATTTTGATGGGCCAGTCTCAGGAAAGGCAATACTGCATTTCTACAATCCCCATGGTATAAAAATTCAGACTGCCGCTGTCGGTTTTTTAGGCCAGAGAACTTTCTCTTTTGACGGCAGCACATATTGTATCCTTGATGGATTACATGGTTTGCGGGTATTCAGAAAGGATGGAACACCATTATACAATCTTGGCAGCGGCAATTCCTTTGCGGTTTCTGATGATGGCTCACACCTTGCCCTGGCAAAAGACAATGAAATAGCAATATTTTTTATCGGGAATAAAATCAGAACAATCCCCATTTCCTCACCATTCATCAGGCAGATGAAATTTTCAAAAGATAACAGGTTGTTGGGATTTATCGACCGCAAGAATCTTTATGTCTATTCTGTTGTTGACCATAAATTGTTTCTCAGATATGAAGAAAAGAAACCAGAACGAAATTTTATCAGCTTTGACATCGCACCGGATAATAGCATACTAATTACCGGCCTTGATGAGGATTACGGCAGAAACAGTGGTAAAAGGCATGAAAATGGTTATATATATATTTTTGACCTTAACAATGGCGATTTAGTCTGGAATACGATTATAAAATACAAAAACTGGGATATTACCATCCCTGAAGTTAGATTTGAAGATGAAAAACTCTTCTGGATAAGGACAGACACCAGGATATTAAGATACTCAATCAATCAATAATGGAGGAAGGCATGAAGTATTTTATCATCTTATCTTTAGTCACATTATCATTCAGCCAGCGCCCCTGGCCACACCCACCACAGAACCAAATCCATCCGATCGGTAATTCATGGGGTCTTTATCAGGATTACGGAACCGGACCTTATGTCCATAACGGGATAGACATAATGACCCAGGCACTATGGCCCACCACTGCGATAAAATATGGTTTTGTTAAGGCAATCTGGAATAGCGGTACTCTCTACCGCGGGATAAGTGTTGGTGATTCAGCAAGTGCGGCATTATGTATGGGTTACATGTATTACCACATGGATCAGATCCAGGTCCAGGTTGGTGATACAGTCTATGTCGGTGATACAATTGCTCGGGTCGTTACCTGGACTGTAGCAAATTTTCATCACAATCATTTTTCAAAGAATCGTAATTCAGGCATCCAGTGGTCATCCTATGGTGGTTTCATAAAAAATCCACTAACCGAACTCACGCCCGATTATGATTCTACATTTCCTGTTTTTTCTAATGCGGTATCCGGATATAGATTTGCCGTCTGCCGGAATAACACAAGTACCTATCTGAATCCTGATAGCATCTATGGGACTGTTGATTTTATCTGCCGTGTTGAGGATAAAATAAATCACAGACTCTGGTGGTGCGGTCCATATAAACTCGTATATTCTATCCGTGATACCCTCTTTAATTATGTTGTTCCGCCTACGATAAGTTTTCAGTTCTCTGAATCACTCGATTTCTATTCATCACCCCAGGTCCGCACAATCTACAAAGATGATGCTACCTGTAACTCAAATTGCAATTATGATTCACTAAATCGCCGTCTCTACTTTATCTTCACAAATACTGATGGAGACACGATAATTGAAGCAACCGATTCACTCCAGGGCTGGAATACATTATCAGTGCCGGATGGCTATTACTGGGTAAAGGTTATTGCATCTGATGAATACGGGAATAGCAGGGCAGATAGCATGCGTGTCCGGGTCAAAAATAATGTAGGAATTTCTGAAGATCTCGCGAAAGAAAAGGTCTCTGACTGTAATTTCAATCTCAAAATTCTACCTAATCCGGTAAAGGACTTTGTTCTCATTGATTTAGATGACGCACCTTATCAGGATGCCGAAATTCTCATCTATGACCTTGCTGGCAATCTCATCCGTTCGTTAGGGAATGCCCGAAATTTAAAATTGAGCAGGCAAAATCTTAAGTGGGATTGTAAGAATCAACGTGGCAAACAGGTCCCGCCTGGAATCTACTTCATTGTCGCACGAGGCAAGAAAGAACTGATAACAAGAAAAATTGTTCTCCTGAAGGGGTGATTAAAATCATTGCTTAAAAATCATTGAGGATTTAGCATTTTAGTACATTTTTATAAATAGCAACTTTCTGTACAAAAAGTGTTTAATCAGTGATTATATTATCAGCATCGCATCACCATAGGATAGAAATCGGTATTTATTTTCTATCGCCTCTCTATAGGCTTTGAATACTAAATCTTTTCCCCCAAATGCGCAAACGAGCAAAAGCGTGGTAGAACCAGGAAGATGGAAATTTGTAATGAGAGAATCAATGACCCTGAATTTAAATCCTGGATAAATAAACAGGTCTGCCCAGCCTGCAAATGGGATTACTTTCCTTGATGGATCACTGCACCTGATCCCCACATTCTCAAGGCAACGGGTTACAGAAGTACCGACACCAATTACCCTCCGGGCATTATTAATGATGTTAGATGTTTCATCAGAAATTTCAATGTATTCAGGGTCCATAATGTGTTCCTCAATATTTTCTGACCTTATCGGTTTGAAGGTTCCTGGACCAATATGTAATGTGATGTAAACAACCTCCACACCTTTTGCGCGTATAATATCAAGTAGTTCATTTGTGAAATGGAGTCCGGCTGTCGGCGCCGCCACAGAACCAATCTTCCGTGCATAAACTGTCTGGTACTCCTTCTCATCCACGGCTTCCGGTTTCCTTTTTATATAATGGGGAAGTGGAATCGTGCCCAGATATTCTATCACGCTTTCAACATCGCCATTGAATTCAAGATAGTATTTACCACCTTCTTTGTGTTTTACCTGTGCATAAATGCCCTCGGCAAAGATGATTTTTGTATCATCTTTTATGCGCCTTCCCGGACTTACAAGTGCTGTACATTCCCTGCCCTGATAGGAAATGACCAGAACTTCAACCCGTGCCCCTGTCTCCTTTTTACCTAAAATTCTTGCCTTAAATACCCTGGTGTCATTCAATACCAGAACATCGCCTTTTGATAAAAACTCGGGAAGATTGTAAAAACGGCGGTGGATAATTTCCTCATTGCTACGGTTGAGTATCAGTAGTCTCGCCTCAGCCCGGTTTTCAAGCGGGTACTGGGCAATCAATTCTTCTGGAAGGTCGTAAAAAAAATCTTTGAGTTTCATTTTAACTCGGGTTTTTTTGCAATAACATACGAACGCCTTCCATCTTTAAAAAATGCTTTTACTAATCTGGACAAACCAATGGTATCAAGGATATAGAATGTATCGAGTTCAATTCTGTTGAGAGATTCAACAAAAAAGATATTAAGCAATGAACATGGGAAAAATCTTCCGGCAATTGACTCATATATTCTGTTTATAAGTGTAAACGGTTTTACCCATCCCCGTGTTTCAAATTCGAAACTTCCCCACTCATCAATCTGGAATCCTGTTCTGACCACAAGCTCTTTCAATTCTTCTGGTTTATACGCGGTATGAAGATAATACTCTCCTTCTACACCCTGTCTGATACCGTAACTCTTAAGAATACCGATTCTTGTCATTACCGGACGTTTCCCTGAATACGAAGGGGTAGTGATTAAAATCCTGCCACCGGGTTTTAGAATTCTTAATATCCCTTTGAAAAAATCATCAACCCGGTCAAGATGCTCAAGGACTTCAATGGCGATTGCATTATCAATTGAATTTTCTTTCAAAAATTCTAATCTTCTTAAATCACCCTGAATAAAATTGATATCTGGAAAAATCTTCTTGCCTTTTTCAAGTAGAGAATAGGCAATATCTATGCCGATTACCATACCTTTTTTCCAGCCGGCTGAAAGCCTGCCAATATTACAGCCACAATCGAGCAGATTTCCGGGGGGTAATTGTGAAATTTTTTTAAGAACCCATTTTTTCCTCATTATTCCACTGAGGCTTGAGTATGTCAATCTATCCTCGGGATACAACTTACCAGCAAGTTCATAGAACTGGCGGTATTTATCGACCATCAGAACTTTATCCTCGCCTGGAATTTAAAATTATGGATAGCCGTCTCTTCTGGCGGCAACAGGATACGATACAACAAACTCAGGATCGTATTGTTTCCCATACCTATTGAACCATTCACAGTCATTATCTTTGTCAATCCCGCAGGTTCATTGGCACTGAACAAATACGGAATCTCTTCAGCATTATAAACGCGATAAAGAAGTTCACCTGTCAACTCAAGCCGTCCCTGTTTTCTCATCGGAAATCCTGTAAGCAATCCTGTCCGTGGTGTATGTGATAACAACATTAGTTCGGGGAAAAAGTCAGAAAATAATCTGCTGTATTTGTATCCGGCAAAAGGCTTTATCTGTGGACTTGCAATTATCTCAAAATCAATTTCGGTTTCGTAATCGATTCTCATTTCTTTCAGAAATTCACCCCATTCTTCCTTTTGATAATTGATAGAAGAATAATTATATAGATGTTTATATGCAGGATTTAAAGAGAAATGATATTTAGAATTACCAATCATTTCCAGGGCATAACGCTCATCCCTTGTGATATCTTCCTGGAGATTCATTTCCACCTGCCAGTCATCTTTCTGGACATTGATGCTGAATTCTTCGTTTCTCTTATAAAAATTTTTCTCATCTAAAAAGAATAATCTCATGCGCGTATCAAAAACGCCTGCAGAAAATGATGGCTCAAGGCTATATCTTCTGCTTACAACCCTTTCAAATTCCTGAAGCAGGATTGTCTGTTTTATATAGTCTCCATTCTCCTTAAATATGTAGGTACGGGTTATCGGGTCATAGACATAATTGCCTTTCCCTTCCTGCACCTTCAAATAGATATCATCCTTTCTCTGGGTGTAACGCTGAGATTGCTCAATCTCACCGTTGATTTTAAAACCCTGGTAATATACATTGAAACCACTATTCCAGAATAACAAAGTTGTATCACTGAAGTTACGAATTCCAAAAGAAAAATTCACAGGTCGGGTCACAAGATCAATTCTGTTCAAAGCCTTCTTTCCTTCAACGCTCCGCTCATAATTTCCACTAATACTGATTGATTTATCTGAATGCAAAAAATAACTCACACCATAGTCAGTAAAATGTTCTCCTTCCTGATTTAAATACTGGGAATAAACCAGAAATCTCTCTGCCTTTTTTCTCAGCCCGCAAATATATTTCTTAATTGTATCAACATCCTCATATCCGCAATAGACAAAAAAAGGTCGAAAATATATTGACCTTTTTTTATGTGCACGGTTCAGTATTCCATATCCAAGTTCCAGTACGAGATTTTGTAAAGGCTTAACTCCCGTGTTGACCTGGAATAATTCATTTAATCTTTCTTCTGTCTGCCATTCATAGTTATAATTCAAATCCTGTCTCCCCTTTGGTTGGTAAAGTTCAGGGTCGTAGTTGATATATTTACTGTTTATTGAGAAAATACCCATCTGTTTTGCCAAATTTAGCTCGTATCCAATTGCATGGTTATCCTCATCATCTTTAAGGGAAAATCGATTGCGATCAACTATAGAGCTATAAAACCTTCCTTCAATCCCTGAATTGTGTCTTAAACCAATTCCATAAAATTGATTATCACCGGGTAAAGGTATCAGTCTTTCAGGTGTGTAATTCCCCTGTTTTGGACCCCGATAGACAAAACCCTTGATTTGAGGGTCATAGACATATTCACCGTTATTCTCACCCACATAAAAGAATGATACACGATAATCTCCATTCCCTTCTCCAACATATACAAATCTACCGTCTACATAGTCATAATTTCCTGTGGATGAAGTATCAGCGTATATATGTCTGACCCTTGAACTATCACCACAAATTTTCAGGCTTTCTATCTCGGTTTGATTAAGCTGGAATCCGAGGGGACTGTTATAATCATCAAAGGTGCGATGGAAGATAGTATTGAACCTGAATCCCTTATCCATGTATTGAGCATCTGATTCCTGATAAATATTTGTATAATCCTCAGTCGCTTCCAGATACTCTACAATAATATGGGTATTTTTTGTGATTATATTTTTGTTGGTAAAATTTATGATTCCCTGTTCATGATCAATCTCATAATCTACGCCGACACGGAGCAGTCTTGGTGGATTGATAAGATCGGAAAGATAAACCTTTTCTGAATTATAGACAATCCTTCCTGTAAGAAAGTATGGACCCTGTTTGCCTTCTTCACCATCAAATTCAACCCTTCGGTACTGTCCCTGATTAAGGGCATAAGAAAAATTAATGTTATTATCTTTGTGTGCAAGCCCGACACGGACGCCGCTTATTTCATTATTTATCTCGAATGGCAATGCAAGATTCAGGTCACCAATTCCACCATAAAAATTTTTTGTCCACAATTCAAGGCGTATCTTCTCTATATCGGATAGTCTGCGGGTGGGCATATCAGTTCCTTCGTCAGAAAGTGCACCCTTTATCCTGACTCCCTCAAGTTCTCCTCCTACATGTAACTTCAATCCCTGATTGAAACCCTCTTCAATGTCAAATGAAAAATCTTTTATCCCGCTGATTGTCAACCAGCCAGAGTCCATTCTACTTTCTGCACTAATAACCGGGGTATATAACTTTTCTTCAAGTAACCCGGTATCAATCTCAACCGGACGAAAATTATAATACACTGAATCGAGTTTATATAGTGTATCAGGCTCAGAATTGGGAGTTGTTATAAGTATAAAGAGTATCACCATACTGGTTCAGGGTTAAAACACCTTCTTTGCTCAATCGCAAAGCAATCACCGGGTGGCTGAGTTCAAAAATCTTCCATTCTCGGTCCTTCAGTAAAATTCTCTTTTTCCCGGGTGTGAAAAGAAAAATCCTCTCACCCGCAACAATCCTTTCGTTCTTCCCCGGAATCCGGAATGTCTCAATCATGTTTCCATGTTCATCAAGGACAACGACCTCTTTCCGGGTGAGCAGATAAATCTTATGGTCAAAATAGTCCATATCGACAACATAAGGATTTACTATCATCAGTCGCACTTTGAATTGAGCATCAAGAAATATAATCCCTTTTCTTTTGCGGTCTGCCAGAACCACTTCCCCGGCTTCGGTTATGATAAATGAAACGATATCCCCTTCATAGATTTTTTCCTGAACACCGTTATTCAAAAATTGCCGGCATAAACAATCGCGCATTCTCAGGTAAATGGCAAAAGGTGTCAATTTAAAACTATAGACAGTGTTCTCTTTACCATCTCCCACTGGAATTTCCGAAACTATTTTATTAGTATCAATCTTGATTATTGTCCACCTGTTTTCGTGAAGAAAAAATAGTGTACCATCGTAGATATCAAAGTAATTGCACTTTGCGGGCAATTCAAAAAATGATGCTGGTTCTATTAGAAAAAATATGAACAAAAACCACATAACTTAAGAATATACGAAATTTCACGCCTTGTCAATTATTCAGTTCGCTATTCGATCACAACAAATTTTTGAGTTGTGGAACCAAAGACTTCAGGAGAATACATCTCTTCGGCCTTTGCTGAAGGCGCCAGGAATTTTCCACCAGTGCCCGCACGGACAAAATAGACCTGGGTATGTTCACCAGGGAATAATTCCTGGGCAAAGAAAAGCATCTTATCATCATATTGTTCTTCGTGGTCAAAACTACCCCACCAGTGGCCTCTTTCTCCGTATTGTTCCTCCCAGTATTGTTCCTGAACAGCACGCGATTCAGTGACAAAAGAAGTCTGGACTGGTTCAAATCCTGCAGGCAACGGGTCTTCAACAACTGCGAATATCCTTGTCTCCGGCACAACAATGTGTAGCACGACCTTATAGACCTCTCCCCTTTTGAATTTACTGACCGGTTTTCCATCAAGGGTTAAAATTTCTTTCCACAGATAAAATCCTTCGTCAAATGGAATTGGATTTTCTTTATATGCATAAGACATTCTTAAGGTGTAGTATAATCTTCCTGTTCCCTGTTTTGAAATCCTTATCGGCAATAACTTATTCTTATCAATCTTATCAAGTGAATACAAAAATCTTC
>JAOAFX010000052.1:14264-16528 GCA_026416055.1 Caldifarciminota bacterium | reverse complement strand
GAAAAAAGCATGTAGGGCAAACCTTCAGGTTTGCAATTGTTTTTATCCCTGCTTCTTATAGAAAATATTCATGCAAAATGCAAAGATTTGACTCCGCAGGTTTATTTTGTCGAGCAAGACCGACCAATACGGGTAGCGAAGTTTATTGTTATAAAATCATTGGTTGGAATCAGTTCAAACTAAAGAGGAATCTTGTTATGATTAATGCAATAAGACAATTTCTTAATACCTTGCTGACTACGGGCATTTTGCCTTTAAAATAGTGCCACGAATAGCCAATCACAAGCATAAAGAATATAAGAGAAGCCGCAAGCAGAATACTTAAAGCAGTATTTAGAGAATTACCGAAAAGTCCCGCAAAATTGTTTTTAACATTAAAAACCGAACCATAAACAATTATTATATGAACAAAATAAATCAGAAATGACTCCTGACCGATTGCTACAAAAAAATTTAGAATTTTACTTTTTTTATTTTCAAATATCAAGAACAAACTGGTTAAAATCAAAAGTAATCCCGTGCGCAGGTAGAATAAATGGAAGTCCTCTATCTCTGTCAATAAAGAAGAAACAAAAAATATTATTCCAGAAACAAATATGAGTAAATTCAGACGTCCGGAACCAATCCTTTGAATAGCTTCGTGAAATACAAAGCCAAAGAGTAAGCCAAAGATTAAATACGAGGAAAAGGGGAACAAAGGAAAATTTGAGCCGAATTTCGAGGTCAGTAACTGAGTGATGAAGTTAGGTCTTGAAATACTGTGATTTACTATGGGAGTGAAATAAGTAATTAGTAGTACGCCGATTATCGATAAAGGTACTATTATCCTTCGGTCTCTAATAAAGACCAAAAGCAATTGTAGTATAAGAATCGTCCAGCCAATCGCCTGGAGTATATCACACTGAAAAAATTGTGTTATTTCATTACTGGATGTCTGCGTCAGTAATTGATAAAGTGAAAAACGGGGGAGATGAAGAAAATAGCCTGCAACCAGAATTGGAGAAATTCTTGAAATTCTCTGTTTTAGAATTTCTGTCGGACTTGCATTTTCTTTTCTCAACATTGAGAATGCCAGACCACAACCACTTGCAATTAGAAATGCTGGTGCAGTAAGCCCTCTCAAGATATACATCAATTGATATAAACCAGTCTTTTTTGCCTCAGGATGAAGGACTGCATCCAGGGTGTGTCCCTGGATCATCATTATTACTGCATAAGCCCTTAACAGGTCAAGAAAATTAAAGCGTCGCAACCCTATTTATATTCTTTTATTGTTTCCTCGCCATTAAGAACCCGTAGAACACCGAGTGCCATTGCCTCCATCTCTCCTTCACCAGGATAGACAAAGAATCTCGGACATAGAAAATCTATCCACGATTTCAATATATCAACAAATCTTTCCGAATGAGCAATCCCGCCTGTGATGATTATCGCATCAATCTTTCCCTTTAATACTACAGCATAGGCACCCACTTCCTTTGCAATTTGATAGATCATTGCATTGTAAACTTGCTCGGCATATCTATCACCATCAGCAATCCTTTTTTCTACATCTCTGATATCATCTGTCCCGAGGTAGGAGAGTAAACCTCCTTCCTGCAAGAGTTTTCTTTTTATCTCTACTTCTGTATACCTTCCACTGAAGCACAATTCAACGAGCGGAATCGTAGGCAATGAGCCAGTCCGCTGTGGTGAGAAAGGTCCATCTTCATTTGCATTTGATGAGTCAACCTGTCTGCCTTTTAAATGGGCAGCAACTGTGATACCTGTACCCAGGTGAACAATAATAAAATTACACTGGTCATAAGGTTTTTTCAATTCTTTTGCAGCTTTTTTTGCCACCATCCTGACATTCAATGCATGGCTCAATGCCTTTCTATTTATTTCCTTCAAACCTGAAAATCTTGATAGTTCCCAGAATTCGTCAACTGAAACCGGGTCAACGAAATATGCCTTTACTCCAATACTATCAGCAATCTCCTTGGCAATCATTGTTCCCAAAAGTGAAGGGTGTTCAGATTGATAATTGCCATTCTTTATATCTTCAATCAATCGTTCATTAACAAGATAGGTGCCGCTGGTGAGCGGCTTAAGGGGACCACCCCTACCCACAACCGCATTCAGTCTTTTCAAATCAAAATTTTTATTTTTCAAAAACTCCATGACTTTGTCTTTCCGCCACTGATACTGGTCAATAACCCGTATGAATTTTTTCAATTCTTCAGGCGAGTGCCGGATATTTTCTTCTAAAATCGGTTCATCAT
>JAOAFX010000052.1:0-14254 GCA_026416055.1 Caldifarciminota bacterium | reverse complement strand
TCATTTCTATAAACAGCAATCTTTGTTGAACCTGCACCGGGATTTATGACGAGTATAAAATTGTCCATCATACCTCCTATTTTTTACGTTCTAATAACCTTAAAAAATTAGAATCCGGGATGACACCCAATTTTTTTAACACATCAATATCTCTTAATGCTTTATCATACTCACCCATTGTATAATACGCAACCGCCCGATTATAATAAGCAGGTGCATAACTCGGATCAAGTTCAATTGCCCGGTTATAATCGGCGATTGCCTTTTCAACCTCATCGATGTCAAGATATATATTACCACGGTTATTATATGCGTGGACTAAGTTGGGATTAAATCTTATCGCTTGATTATAATCTAAAAGTGCCTGCTCAAGATTACCAATTCTGGTAAAAACAACAGCCCGATTATAGTAGGCATCAAAATTTAAAGAATCCATCCTTAGTACCATGGTATAATATTCAATCGCTTTTTCATATTCACCATACATAACAAAGATATCGCCCTTACTCAAATAGGCTACTGAAAGATAAGGATCGAGTGCTATCGCCCTATCATAATTCTCCATTGCCAGGGTGTAATTTTTCAAATTAAAATAAAGGACCCCGAGGTTATAATAGGCTTCGGCAAAATTCGGATTTAACTGGAGTGCCCTTATTAGGTCATTATATGCCTTATCATATTCACCTAGCCGGCAATATACAGCCCCCCTATCAACATAACCGACGGCAAAATTGGGCTGGAGGTTGAGTGCCATTGTGAAATCGGCTATCGCTTTATCATATTGCCCGAGACGTTCGTAGACCGTTCCTCGATTGAAATATGGTAATTCCAGTTCTGGAGCAAATTCTATTGCCTTATTAAAATCTTCAATCGCTTTTTCATACTGTCCAATAAGTTTATAGGCATTACCCCGATTATTAAAGGCAATACCATTTTGGGGATATTTTTCTAAAACATCAGTCCAGAGTGTGATACTATCCCTCCATACTTTGCAGCGGCTGTATGAAATGAGCCCATAGATTAAAAAAATTAGAACCAAAACAAAAGAGAATATTCTTCTGAGTGTTATTGAATCCTTCAACTTTTCATTATACATCCAGTTAACGAATATTCCAAAAATAAAAAATAACCCAAGCGACGGAATGTAAGTATAACGGTCTGCAGCTATTGCAGGGGCAATTAATGGCACTATTTGGCTTACGGGCAGAAGTGTAATAAGAAAGAAAAGAGCACCGAATATTACCCTCTGTGTATACTTTCCAGTTAACACAACCAGATAAACAATGACCGCAACAATAAATGGTGAAATGATAAATATCAATGGCAATGATTTTTCAAAACTTTCAGGGTAGGGATAGAAAGCCGACAGTTTTACTGGAATGATCAATTTAAAGAGATAGAAGAGTAAATTATAGAAAAAAACAAAGATGTGTTTCAGATAAGTAACCAATGAGAGTGAACCAGAACCCTGGAAATGGATATTGATTATGCCGATGACTATTGCCGGTATGAAATATACAATCTTTGAGTAGACCAGTTTTAGTGAAAATTGTCTGTCATGATAATAATCGAGTAATATCAATACCAGTGGCAACGATACTGCCATTGGCTTTGATAGAATCGCAAAAATGAATGACAAAATGGAAAAAAAGTAGTAAATCCTTTTCTCAATCTTTCTATAAGAATAGTATAAAATCAAACTGCTCAAAAAGAAGAATGAATACAACACATCTTTTCTCTCGGTTGCCCAGGCAACTGATTCTACATGTAGTGGATGGATACCAAAGAGCAAACTTACAATGGTTGCAATGATGAAATTATGGGTCAAAAGATAGATCAGATAAAACACAAGAATCGTGTTAAAAATATGAAGAATTAAATTTATCAAATGGGTAATAAAAGGGTTGAGTTTGAAAAGTTTATTTTCAATCGCAAAAGAAAGGACTGTGAGTGGTATATAAGTACCCACATAACCGGTTGAGAACATTTCTTTGATATTTTTCCATGATAATTCTTTTATTGAATGGTTGGCAGTAATCAAATGATAGTCATCCCAGTTGCAATAACCGTTTTGGAGACAGGGTGAGAGGAAAATAAATGTTAAGGTAGCTACACCGACAAGAAGGATGATAACCTTTGTCCTTTTTTCTAAATTCATAATTCTTTCTCCCGGGGATGATGTTCCCTGTGCACCTGTTTTAAATATTCACGGTCGATATGGGTGTAGATCTGGGTTGTGGTAATGTCTGCGTGACCGAGCAATTCCTGGACTGCCCTTAAATCAGCACCTGCCTGTAGTAAATGCGTCGCAAAAGAATGGCGGAAGGTATGGGGTGTTATTTTTTTTCTGATGTTGGATTTTATTAGGTATTTCCGTAAAATCTTTAAAAATCCCATTCTCGATAGTTTATTTCCCCTTGCATTTAGAATAAAATAGTTTGTTTTTTTCTTCTTCATCAATTGCGGCCTGCCATTCTGGAGATATTCCTGGATGGCCCTCAGTGCCTTTTTTCCAAAAGGAACAAACCGCTTTTTGTTACCCTTGCCGATGATACTCAATAACTCTTCCCTCAACATGATATCACCGATTTTTAAATTCAGAAGTTCTGAAATCCGCAAACCAGAACCATAGAGCAATTCAAGACAGACCCTGTCCCTTAATCCTGCTGGTGTCTTCTCATCTGCAGACTCAATGATGGCATTCACCTCTTCTATTGATAAAGTCAGTGGCAATTTTCTGCCAACTTTTAAGAGTTCAAGTTCTTCAGCTGGATTATCATCTATCTTGCCGGCTGAACAGAGATAAGAATAATAAGACCTTATTGCCGAAACCTTGCGATTGATTGTAGATGGATTCAAGCCCAGTTCAAAAAGTGAATGGATGAATTGTCGCAGGTCTTCAGTCCTGGCGGTTATAAGCTCTTTAGTCTGTCTCTTTAAAAATAGACCTAATTGTTTTACATCCAGCAAATATGATTGTATTGTATTGAACTCGCTCCCCTGACTTATTAAAAAACTCTCAAAGTTGGTTAAATCCAGATCTTCAGTCATGAGCCAAATTATGATAACTAAAATCTATGATTAGTCAAGAAAAATATCTTATTTTAAATCTTTGACAAATATCCATCAATAGATATAATTCAATAATGGTAGAAAGAAAAAATGATTTATGGATAATAGCACTTTTTCTCATTTTTGCCCTTGCCTTTTTTCTCTCATTGCGCAAGATATATGATACAGATATCGGATTCCACTTACGAGGTGGTGAATGGATGCTTGAAAACAAATCCTTCCATCGCTATGATCAGTTTACATATACTGTTCCTCACCACGAATATATCGCAATGTACTGGCTTTATCAAATCATTTTGTTTTTTATCTTTAAATTATCGGGCGATGGCGGAATTTCAATCTTCAACAGTCTTTTAATTCTGATTCTTTTTTTTCTAATCTATCTGCGCCTGCGCAGTTTTTCAATCCCTACGTGGCTAATCTGTTTCTTATTACTTTTATGTGTTTTTACATTTGAAATAAGGTTTGGAGTGAGGCCTGAAATATTCACCTATCTCTTCATGGTATTGATGCTCTTCATCCTTGATCTTTTTTAT
This sequence comes from Caldifarciminota bacterium, assembly GCA_026416055.1. Classification (GTDB taxonomy): domain Bacteria; phylum Hydrothermota; class Tepidihabitantia; order SM23-42; family JAOAFX01; genus JAOAFX01. The sequence continues at coordinate 10,646 of JAOAFX010000052.1, read as the reverse complement.
TACAGTAAAAAAGATTATTTATATTTCCTTCCAGTCATACAGCTTTTGTGGGTGAATATACACGGGCTTTTTATCCTTGGCTGGTTGATTATGCTTGCTTATGTCGCCAGTGCTTTTTTTCAAAATAAAAAAAAGTTCAAGAATTTATTGATCTGGACTTCAGCAGCAATAATCATCTCATTTTTAAATCCATACCACTTTAAGGGGATTGCATTTCCCTTTTATCTCTTAACAAGACTGCAGGAATCAAGCATCTTCAAGCAAGGAATTACTGAGTTTGCTTCACCATTTTCAGCACGCGGATTTATGCTCACTCCGGATTCAGCCCTTTACGGTTATTTTTTCTGCATTGCTTCATCCGCGCTATTGTTAGCCATAACCAAAAGAAAGATTCACGATTATCTTCTCTTATCTGCCTTCGGTTATTTATCCTTCACTGCAGTCCGAAACATTCCTTTATTTATTATTGTGGCTATTCCCATAATCAGTACCGGATTTAGCGAGCTGATTACAAAGATAAAAAAACCATTGAAGTTTTTTGATAGCGTAAATAATCCGCTTGCGCTAATTACGTGTATCTTTTCACTTTTATTTTCAATCTTTATCATCAACAATGGCTATTACGCACTGCGCGGTGGTGGAAAATTCGGAATCGGCTTTGACCCGGATGTACAGCCCATAAAAGCCTGTGATTTTATCGTGAAAAACAATCTCCGGGGTAGGATCCTCAATGATTTAAATCGTGGTTCCTGGCTCATCTGGGCAGTCCGGGAACCAGTCTATATTGATGGCAGGCTGGAAGTCATGAAAGAAGAATTGTTTAAAGAATTCCACGAAAGTTATCAACCCGGTGGAGTGACGAAACTGATTGAAAAATATCAGCCTTCACTCATAATATTTGACTATTCTTATCCTGAAGCCATGTTCTGGGATATGGACCTGGAAAAATTACCTGATTGGCGGTTAATCTACTGGGACGAAACATCCGTAATCTATGCAAAGAAAGGCTATGCCGAAGATTTTAAACCGATCAATCTTTTTAACACTATCCAGCAACTTGGCATTGAGACTGAAATAGATCAGAGCCAGGCATGGAATATTTTACGCAAACCCGGCAAGTCAATTTTTATTCTATTCTTTGAAGGTCTTTATAGAAAACAGACTTATCCTGCAGTCCTCACCAGAATGGCTTTTTATGCCTCGATAAAACTCGACCTCAAATCTGCGGAAATCCTCTATCTCAATGCGTTAAAAATAGCTGATTACCATCTTCCCACAATATACCTACGTCTCGGTCTTATCTATCATTTTCTGCAGAAATTTGACCGAGCAGAATATTGTTATCAAAGAGTCCTAAGAGAACATCCTGACCATAAAAAGGCGAGAGATTTGCTAAATCGTTTAAAAATGAGATTACCGCCATTAAATTAATAAATTCAATCAAGTACCTCACTTATTATTCCACCACCGAGGACGGTATCATCTTTATAAAACACCACTGATTGACCCGGGGTGATTGCCCACTGGGGTTTATCAAAATAAACCTCGGCTGTTTTATCTTTTATACACACCGTTGCCGGAGACAAGGGGGCAACATATCGCACCTTTGCCTGAACCTTCAGGGGTTTTTCAACATCTATTGGTATTATAAAGTTTAAATCCTCAGCAATCAAACTTTTTTTATATACATCCTGTTTCTTCCCTACATATATCGCATTATTTACCGGGTCAATCTTTATCACATAATAAGGCTCCTTACCACTTATACCAATTCTCCGACGCTGCCCCCAGGTGTAATTAAAAATTCCTTTATGTTCACCGATCTTTTTACCATCTTTATCATAAATTGGACCCTTCTGGATAGAAACAATATCCTTCAGGAATGTAGTATAATCGATATCGGGCAGAAAACAAACATCCTGGCTCTTTTTTCTGTGTGCAGCAGGCAATTTGAATTTTCTGGCAATCTCTCTCACTTCTTCCTTTGTATAATCACCAAGGGGCAAAAACAATTTTGATAACTGGCTTTGATTCAACCGGTATAAAAAATAAGATTGTTCGTTCTTATCCTTTCCCCTTTTTAATAGATGAAGTCCATCACTCGTCACAATCCGTGCGTAATGGCCGGTTGCAATCATATCAAAACCCATTTCCTGGGCTTTTTTTAGAAACAGTCCGAATTTAATGAGTTTATTACAAAGGACACAGGGATTGGGAGTCCGACCTGATTTATACTCATTTATGAAATTTTCAATTATCGTCTTCTGATAGTATTGACTGAAATCAAAAAGATGAAATTCTATATCTAAGATTTCACAGACATTTTTTGCCAATTCAATATCCTCTTCATCAACACCGCGAAACTGCATTGTGGCACCAGCAACATCATAGCCACTTTGTTTTAGCAATGCAGCAGCAGTGCTAGAATCAACCCCACCGCTGAGGGCAACAAGAACTTTCATGTAGGTCTGATGCTTTCGGAAATTATTTTCCTGTCAGTGGCGAAATCGCCCTGAGTTCCTTTACAATCCTTGGGAAATGCTCACATACAAAATCAATATCTTCATCTGTAGTAAGCCTGCCAAGCGTCATACGGATTGAACCACGGGCATCCTCAATCGGAACACCGAGTGCAGTAAGGACATGGGACGGTTCAAGAGAACCCGATGAACAGGCAGAACCTGTGGCTACTTCGATTCCTATCTGGTCCAAACGCATCAATAGTGCTTCACCTTCAATATATTTTACAATCACATGGCAGTTATTCGGCAACCTCTTCTGTGGATGTCCATTTAAAATGATATCATCAACATTATCAAGAAGGCATTTAATCAATTTATCGCGCAGACGCCTTGAATGTTCAACTCGCTGAGGCATCTCTTTTATTGCCAGTTCCACTGCCTTTGCCATACCCACAATTCCAGGCACATTATGGGTTGACGCCCTTTTTCCCATCTCCTGTGCACCACCGTGTAAGAGTGGTTCAATACGGGTGCCTTTCCGGATATAAAGAACTCCCACCCCTTTTGGTCCATAGAACTTGTGGGCAGAGATTGATAGTAAATCCACACCCAGGCTATTGACATTCGTATCAATTGCCCCGAATGACTGGACAGCATCGGTATGGAAATAAACACCCTTCTGACGACAGATTTTGCTTATTTCTTCAATCGGTTCAATCGTGCCGATCTCATTATTCGCATGCATTATTGAAACGAGTATTGTTTTATCGGTAATTGCCTTTTTAACATCGTCAGGGTCGACAATTCCATACCTATCTACAGGCAAAAAGGTAGCTTTGAACCCGTGTGCCTGCAGGAAATGAAAAGGTTCAAGGACCGCATGGTGTTCAATCTTTGTCGTAATTATGTGGTTACCCTTTTCAGCCATCGCATAGGCGACACCTTTAATCGCAGTGTTATCTGATTCACTCCCACCTGAGGTGAATATTATCTCATCTGGTCTGGCACCGAGTGCTTCTGCAATCGTTCTACGGGCATTCTCAATCGCCTCCCTCGCCTTCTGTCCTGATGTATGAACACTGGACGGATTACCGAACTCTTCAAGGAAATAAATCTTCATCACCTCAAGGACTTCGGGATGAAGCGGTGTAGTTGCTGCATAATCGAGATAAATCCTTTTATTCATCCGGTTCATACCTGTATTATACTCTAAATTGCCATTCTGTCAATCGTTCTATGCTCCAGGTTTTTTGAAACGACCAGTTTCTCAAAATAAAAACAAGCCATCAATTGCCGGGCATCGCCCTGGGTTACTCGGTTCCAGCCTTAAGGATAAAAAAAGTACTCACTCAATTGATTCCGCTTGCCATGTTTTTAAACAAAAATCTTGACTTATACAGAAATTTTTTTATAATTATCTTGTAAAGGGGTGCACATGGAGTACAAAAAGTTTTTATTAATAACCCTTTGTACTCTATTTTTGCACACAGATGCCAGATCGATGCAGTTCCATTCTGATTGTGGGTTTGATAAAAAAATGCATAATATTAATCAGGTTGAAATGTGGGTCTCCAATTATGGTCAATTTGCCAATGGAACTCCTAGCGACCCTGGACTATTCTGGCCCAAAGGCACAGGGTGGAGCTATGTCTTTGGTGCCGGACTCTGGTTTGGCACAATCGATTCTTTAACCAATGATACACTTGTGACAATTGGATACATATGCACAGGCAGTGCATCTGAATACACACCTGGTCTATCCGGTATGCACCATCCCAATGCAAATGCACGAATCTATATATATCCTAATTTATGGCCGCCACCACAGACTATATTTCCAATGGCACCGCAGATTCCAGTTTCCAATCAGGATTCCTGGTGCTGTTTTAGTGATTCTAATCCAAACCAGCATATGCCTGGTGATACAAGACCAATAGGAATTGAAGTCTATCAAACCGTCTATTGCTGGATACTCCCCTGGATTGACGATATAATTTTTTTGATCTACGATATAAAGAATGTTTCGCACCACAATCTAAAAGATTGCTATATTGGAATTGAGGTTGACCCTGATGTAATTGGAGAGTGGAATGATTATGCAACTGCCATATTAAGGCGCACATATTCTATAAATGGAGAATCATTCATTGTGGATAATCTTGCCTATGCCTGGGACGATGATACTGGTGGTTCAGTGGGCTTTGATTTTCTCCAGACTCCATTTGATTTAGTCCCTGGACAGGACAAAGATAATGATGGTATCCTGGACCAGTATGAGCGGGATAGTGTGTATTATGTAAGTAATCTTCCGCAATATAAATGGGATGTTGATAATGACGGTGTTCCTGACTGGCGTGATGCTTCAGAGAATCCGCAGTTAGGTCTTACATCATTCCACCAATTTCGTAGGTGGCATGAACCAATCGGTGATACGAGCAGATATAAAAGAATGGCAGGATATGACTCAAACGGTGTATACAATCCCTATGATACTATTATTAGATACCCAGACGATGTCCGCTTTTTAATGGCGAGCGGTCCATTTAAATTACCTGAAGATTCAATAGTAAGGATTGTTCTCGGAATTGTTCTTGGAGAATTTGAGATGAATAATCCTCCTCACGAGACCCTTTTTGTAATAAATGATCGATGGGCACAGCTATATTACGATATGAACTGGTTTTTAGATATCAAAGAACATAAGATACAAAAGATAAAGAATCAATTCTTGAATGTAATGCCAAATCCTGCAGCCAATTTCGTAAAGATTTCTTACCAAGTCACTGAACCTACAAATGTATCACTAAAACTTTATAGTATCCTTGGGCAAATGATAAAAATTATCTATAATGGCCATAGAACAAAAGGCGATTACCAAATAGACATCAACTTAAAAGATCTCAGTGCCGGCACATATTTTTTGGTACTTGAGACACCAACTTCGCGCAGTATAGAAAAATTAATCATTATGCAATAAGATAGTCATCAAATCTTACTTACAAATCACGCATGATAAAACGCATAACCACAGCATAATATTTCTAAAATCCAAAGCGATTTCGCTTCTTTCTGGATTAAAATGGCATTCTGGTATTCTGGTAATTACCAGAATTTGGCAGGTGGGCTCACAATTTAAAATATTGGGATAGGACTAATTAAAATTTTATAACCGGTTTGCTGGGTAATTATAATTAATTATTAGTACCATTCAGAATGCAAAAAAAATTTTTGAAATATCTCATAGCAGAAAGTTATGGGAATAACAAAATTCTGGTGCGCATCGGATAATAACCTTTTTTAATGCAAACCTGAAGGTTTACCCTACAATCTCATTAATCAAATAAATGCAGAGCAAGTTCTGCTTCTATAAAGTATATTGTAAATGTAGTGCAGTACGATTATCTGATAAATACTACCCTTGTTGTTCTATTATCAAAAGTTTTAATAAAATAGACACCAGATTTTATCTCTTTTTCCGGGGACCATACCCCAGGAATTTTAATCTCTGCAATTTTCTTACCTGTTATGTCATAAATCTCAGCAGCGCAATTTCTACCTGTTATGCTCAAGTATTTAGTGAAGGGATTAGGATAGATAGAAATTTCAGTTTTTGAATCATTCTCTATTTTTCGTTCTCTTATACCAACCCCACCATACCTGACCTCAACCGTATCCATAGTTGGATGTCCTTTGATTGAATCGCCAAAACAATAATAATAATTCCATAAAGTAGTATCATTTCTTAAATAACGCTGGAAGAATGCAGTCATATGCCGGCGTGCAATCCGCAGTTGTTCAGCACGGGTTATGGTCGCACTTCCCCCATTTTCCCAAGAATATGAATAATCCATAAAGTATCCGTGATTTGCACCGCGGATTACTGCAAATGTTCCAGGTGCTGGTGCATTCTGCCAGTATGCAGAACGCACATCATTCCAGGGTGCAATATTATCAACTGAACCAGCGATAATCAACTTTGGCGTGATCAAATGCTGGGAATGGGTTGGTGGTGTTGTCTGCGGACTTGCTAAAGAGACAACTGCCTTTAATGTATCCGCAAGTCTGAATGTATCAGCGGCAAGGAGCGCTAAACCACCCCCCATACTATGACCGGTAAATCCCCATTTAAACCGCGCAAGTTTATTATAAAAAATATCTGAAGGAACCGTATCCCTACTTGCGGTCCAGCGTGCTGCATCCATCATTGAATGTGCCCTTGTATAATGTTCAGGTGTTGGAAATGGATTGGAAATTGTGGGTAAGACAACGATATATCCCCAGGATGCAAGATGCTGGGCATAACTATAATAGCGGTCAATACCCATCTGGAATCCATGTCCAAAGACAATGATTGGACAGGGGACTGCAGCAGGATTGACCTGATTACCCGATGAAGGATAGTAAATACGAGAATTATTCATCGTTTCATAAACACCAGGAATATTTTCGGTTCGATAAGAAACTGCTGGAAAAGGACCGGTTGTATCATAGTCAGGATACTGGGCAGAGAGGGGCTTTATAACTGAAACGAGAATAAATAGAAGAATAATTTTTTTCACAATACCCCCTAATATTCAACGAGTGAAAATACTTCGTAGTCTTTTAATTTCTCAGTGCCGTTCAGATAGGTGAGATTGGCAATAAAGGCACAGGCAACGACCTTACCACCCAGCAGTTCCACAAGTTTGCACGCGGCAAGCATCGTTCCGCCAGTTGCCAGGACATCATCAAACAATAAAATTCTTTCTCCCTTTTCAATTCCGTCTTTGTGAATTTCAATGACATTTTTTCCATATTCTAATTCATACTCCATTTTGACTGTTTCTGCAGGCAGTTTTCCAAGTTTTCGAACAGGCACAAGCCCGCAGCCAAGGTTATAGGCGATTGCACCACCGAATATGTAACCCCGTGCCTCAATTGAAACGACTTTATCAATCTGTGCATTTTTAAATTTGTTAACGATCGCGTCCACCGAATATTTAAATGCCTGAGCATTTTTCAAAATCGTCGTAATATCACGAAACATCACCCCTTTCTGGGGAAAATCAGGAATATCCCGGATAAATTTCTTTAAATCCATTAAACCCCCTTGCTGGAGATTATACTTATGGAATATAAAATGTCAATTTGGAATTGAATTTTACTGCAGTAAAACAAACTTACCGCTAATGCCTTCTCCCCTGATGAAATATACACCCTTTGATAGTGAAGAAAGGTCAATACTCATCCGGTGGTTTCCCGGGTTCAATCGCTTGGTCTCAATTTTTTTGACCAGTTGACCGCAAGAATTGTAAATTTTAAATATCACTACCCTGTCCACTTTCAAGTTGAATTCAAGTAAGATATTTTCAGACACAAGCATCGTTACTGTTTTTGGTAATAGCAACCTCTCTGCCTCAATAAATTCTTTTATGCCCACATTCTCTCTTACACCAGCATAGGTATCCTGATTCCCATTCCTTGTGTCAGTCCAGACCGGTATGGGATTTCCTTTTGAAGCCGCAGCAAGACCATTATATTCGCCGATCAATCCTGCCCGCTGGTCAACAAGCGGTCGAGTTGGGTCATAGGGTTCAAATTCAAAGGTTGAACCTGCCCTTAAATCGAAAGAAACATTAGTAACGCGCACATTTGGAAGCCAGGTCGTTCCACCATCAGTAGACTGGGCAAGATATACATCACACAGGATATTATTCGGGTCATTCCTTGAATCATAGAAAATGACAGAAATGCAACCTGTGCGGTCAACTGTAAGCCAGGGATGGAATTGGTCAATCCGATTTCCAGCCGGGTCATCATTTATCCTTACCCTGGGACTCCAGGTGTTGCCACCATCAGTGGAACGGGTGAAGAACATATCAGGATAACCATCGGTTCCATTGTCCATATAAGCAATGTATATATAACCACGATAGGGACCATTTGTAATATCTACATCGATCGCCGGATACGAGAAAGTGAGTATAGTTCCTTTTACATAACGATTCATTGAAGAGATATTCTGGACAGTCCGGTCAGTCCCGAATGTATTACCGCCATTTGTGGAGCGGTCAAATTTTATTGAGTTATAACTGCACCAGGCAACATAAACTTCGCCGTTTGGTCCTACTGCAGGAACAGGCCATTGAAGACTTCCCTGGGTATCACTGATTTGAATGGGTGTTGACCAGGTATAGCCCTGGTTTGTGGAGCGTGTAAAATAGATTGCAGGTGTAGAAAAATTCAAAAATCTTGCCCAGGCAACATAGAGATTACCTCGATATGGACTATTCGTCCTGTCGCAGGCAATCAATTCTTTATCTTCAAATACATTCTGAACACCGTTTACAACAGTCCTCGGTGCACTCCAGGTAAGCCCTTTATCTGTTGATTGAAACACAAAAAACCCATTAGGCTGGGAGGTAGAATTGAATGATAATACTATGGCATAAAAATTACCATCGGCATCTACGGTTAAACCTGGATCTGAATCCCAGTTATAAGTCGGTTCAACGAATAAGGTCTCTGCAACCCATGTTCTTCCGCCATTGAGGGATGCAGCGTGTCCAACCTGACGGTAACCAACACGAAAGTCTCGCCATACAGCAACAAGATTCAACGTATCAAGCGGATTCATTACAATCTGCTGTTCATTCTGTATCTGGGTTGTATTATCGGTATTTATTTTTATATTTAAAAAACCCTGGCTGAATAAGAGATGGCAGCTGAATAAACAAATAAAGAAGTTCTTTTTCATAGACTCCCCCTTTTCAAAGATTTTATATTAAATTATACGAACCATTGTAAGAAAATCAAGTATCTGAACTGAATAAACTTCACAATCAGGAGTGCATAAGATTACTGATTTTTACAAACTTCGATAGTGGATAACCCGGTTTATTCTATTATCACAACTTTCTTTTCTAATCTTCCACCAGGGAATTCCATAACTATTAGGTATAAACCCGGAGAAACTGTATTACCGTTTTGGTCTTTTCTGTCCCACTGAATATTAAAACTTCCTGAACCGAACACCCGGAACAGTCTTTTTACCAGCCTGCCTGTTGTATCATAAATTTTTATCTCGTTTCTGCCGCCACAGGTGCTGAAACTGATAGAGAATGTATTACCAGATGGATTGGGACAGATTGAAAGTGTCACACGATTTTTTTCTTTTAAGCTGATTTCATCTGAACCAACAACCGGCAAAATTGTAAAAGGCTGTGGCGTGATGGCAACCGCGGTATCATTTGTAGTAGTTGCTGTATACCTAATATAGCAACTGTTAGAACCCTGGATATTTGAAGGTATCCGCCATTGATAACGACAATTATTCTTAAGATTATTTGCAATCAATATCCAGGGTCCGTTCGGACCAGTCGTTGATAATTCAAGTTTTATTGTCGCTGTACCAGATGGGACCCCGCAGGTCCATCTTATAAACTGGACTGAATTGCGATAAAATTTTTCTTTTCCCCTGGGAAAAACCGGAAAAATGAACAGGTCCTGAGGTACAGAAGATTCTTTATAAAACCTTGGACGATTCACACTTCCAGACCTGCCAACGAGAGCAATGTCTGGATAGCCATTGTGGTCAGCATCCGCACCCACTCTGAAGGCGCTGACCGTTCCTGGCGCAGGAATATAAAATGTTGTATCACGTATCCAGCTGCTTTGACCAGTGCCAAGCCAGATTGTAATTGTGCTGTCACCAAAGGCACAAAGGTCAATAAACCCATCAAGATTCATATCCCATAGTTGTGTTAGACGATAAACGCCTGTCGCAGGCAGATTTCCTGAGAACGAACTCCATGTGTTATTTCCCTGCCATGTCCAGACTTCAACACCCCCACTTGCATTACAAAAGGCGAAATCCAGATCACCATCATTATCAACATCACCCAGGGATGGACCCCTACGGCCACTTGTACCACCCGGTGGTAGATTACCATCAGCAAGTATGAAACCACCAGCCCCATTGTTGAGATAGACGCTTCCATACTGATGGGCTGCACAGAAATCTGCATATCCATCGTTATTTACATCGCCGAAGAGAAAATCATTGGTTGAATTACCACCCAGAAATCCAAAGAGTTTATGCCAGGTTCCATCAAGACGGTTAGCAAAAATATGAACTCCATCATTGCCACCAAATGAATTTGCACCAAGGTCCAGGTCTCCATCATTATCAACATCAGCAAAATC
>JAOAFX010000051.1 GCA_026416055.1 Caldifarciminota bacterium | reverse complement strand
AGATGTGTATAAGAGACAGGGTATTAAGACCCGACTTTCCTGTGCAACAAGGGTTGCGACATTACGTGGTTATCCAGAATGGGATTTTGATGTTGTATCAATTCTGTATTCAGATTCAACACCATCTTCCCATCTCGGGCTGTATTACAGCGGTTCTGAACCCTGGGTAGGTTTCCATTCGTCAATTTTTGACTCCTTATGGAAATTATATGAGGTGGAATCTGATACTCTCCTTCTCTGCCAGATGGATTCATTGGTTCTTGAAAATCCGCCCTTCGTGTTTCTCTACTGGAATTATCCCTGTTTTATTGCCCGAAAGAATTTAGAATCTCTTGACCCTTTGTTATACATTTCTCCTTATACCTGGTGGAAGAATGAATAGATTTTTCGGGTCATTTTCTTCGTTCCTGTTTTTGTTACTTATCTTTGTTATTTTAGTGCCGCTGATAATAATCCAGTTCTCTGTTAACCGGATTACAATTAAAAATCTACGGGAGATTATCGACCAGAGGCTTACTCATTATGCCCGCACCTTTATTGATGCCTTCTATGATGAATGCGAAAGGTGTGAAATGGAGATTTATTTCGCAAAAAGGTATCTTTTCAAAAAGGGAATCTGTGATAGAGAAGAGCTCGGTTCATATTTCTTCAGCAGCGAAAGACCGTTTTCAAGGGTCAGTCTGCTTGATTCCACAGGAACAAGCATCGTTTCGCTTGTATCAAATCCTGACCAGACCTATCTTATGCCCCTTCCTTATGAAGAATTTAGAAATCTGCCCCCCGTGGACTTGAGTAATATAAAGAATATCACTGATACACTGCTCATACCATTGCAATTGCTTCCCAATCGCGCCGGATTCATTCAACGAATAATCCTGACGCTGGATAAAAGGCAATTCCTCCTGGCTGATGTTAATCTGCATAAACTCGTAAAAAATTCGGCAGAGAAGACTAATTTCCCAGTTAACAGTTTTCTGCTCGTCTTTGATAATCATGGCAAACTATTATATAATAATGCTGACTTTTTAGCTTCTGAAGAGACAAGAAGGATTAAAGGACAGCAGAACCAGGTAGTTGATTACATCGCTCAAAATAGAACCTTCCGCATTCAGAAATTTGAAATTGATAGTCTCTCTACAATATGCAGAAATTTAGAAAAAGTTTATTTTGCTATCGGTATTGATTATACCGCAATGCTCGCAGGGATAAAGGCAGGGTTGAGTCAGGGGCTTTTACTCACCACATGTTTTGGAATAATTGTCGGGATGTTATTTTTATTTACCGGTTTTTATCTAAAAAATAATACGGAAAAAATCTTAAGCCGAACCCGGGAGATGGCAGTAGGTGAGTTTGAAAAAGAGATTTCAATTCCGTTTCCCCTGGAATTTCAAGAAATTGCCCGGAATATAAATGAGTTAAGTCATAAATTAAAGATGTTGACCGAAGAAAAAATAAAATCAGCAAAACTTTCAGCAATTGGTCGTTTTGCAGCCCATATGGTCCACGACTTGCGCAATCCAGTCTATGGACTTTCCCTTCTTGCCAGTGAATTAAAAAAACTTACCAGAAAGGATGACCCATTAAACAGATACTTTAATGAAATCGTATCCGGTATTGAGCGGCTTGGTGAAATAATTGAAAAGATTGCCGACCACGGCAGGATATATGAACCTAAAAAGGAAAGGGTGGAAATTGAGAAATTGATTGGCGATGTGGCGCAGGAATTCAAAAAATCAAATCCCTGCAGGATTGACCTTCAATTCGGCAATGCCGGGTTTGTGATGATTGACCCTGCCCAGTGGCGAAGGGTATTCTTGAATCTCTTCCAGAATTCTTATGAGGCAAAAAAAGAAGACTGTCAGATTACAATCCGCGTAAATCCGTGTCAGCATTCGCATTCCTCTGTGTGTATAGAAATTTCTGATAAATCTGGTGGTATCCCTGAAAACATCCTTTATAATATCTTTGAACCTTTCACCACAACCAAAAAGAAAGGGCTTGGACTTGGATTATCCTTTGTCAAAGAGATTGTAGAAGTCCACGATGGTGAAATCAGGGTTGAGAATAATCCGGGTGTAGGAGTAAAATTCATAATTACAGTGCCGTCCATATCACAAAATGAAATAAAAAAGGTGAACTAAGGAGTCCAATATGTCTATAATCCTGATCGCAGATGATGAAAAGGTTGTAGTAGATGGGCTGGCTCTGGTACTTAAAGAATATCAACCAGAACTTGCTACAACTAAAGACCAGGCAATAAAGATATTAAAAGAGTATACAATTGACCTCTTATTGTGTGACCTCTTTTTCCCCAATCTTGAGGATGGTCTTTCGCTTATAAAAACAACAAAAGAAATTTCACCCGAGACATTCATCGTCGCATTTACTGCCCATGGTTCAATAGAGACTGCAGTCCAGGCAGTGAAGTCAGGTGCTGATGACTTTCTCACCAAAGGCATTTCGACTGAAGAACTAAAGATTAAAATTGCAAATTTTCTTAAGATTGCCCAGGAAAGAAAACAACTTGAGCAATTTAAAGGTTTCACCCGTGTGCTCTCAGAAACCAGTCCGGGTTTTGAACTAATCGGTAATACACCGGTTATGCAAAAAATAAAAGACAGGATAAAAACCGCTGGAAAAGAGGGTAAGGTCAATGTTTTGATAACCGGCGAAACTGGAACGGGTAAAGAAGTTTGTGCAAAGATGATCCACAGTTTAAGTCCACGAAACCAATTTCCATTCCTGCCCCTTGACTGTCCATCAATTCCAGAAAACCTTTTTGAGTCTGAATTATTTGGTTATGAAAAAGGTGCATTCACCGATGCCAAACAGAGAAAGATTGGCAAACTTGAACTCGCTCACAAAGGAACACTATTTTTAGATGAAATTGCTGATTTACCATTAAATCTCCAGCCCAAACTTTTGAGATTTCTTGAAACAGGAGAGTTCTTCAGACTTGGTGGAACCAGGCCGATAAATGTTGATACCAGAATAGTCGCCTCAACGAATCAAGACCTTGAAGAACTTGTTAAGGCAAAAAAATTTCGTGAAGACCTATTTTATCGCTTAAAGGTCTTTGTCATTGAATTACCACCGTTGAGAGAGAGAAAAGAAGATATTCCCATACTTGTTGACTTTTTCTTCAAAACACTCGACCCCCTGGGGAAAAAATTCCATAAAATTTCTTCAAGACTTATGGCTGCGCTCATAGACTACCACTGGCCCGGCAATATTCGAGAGTTGAGAAACATGATTGAATGTTATTTGATAACTGAAAGTGAGAATGAAATATTAAAAATGCTGACCCGGACAAAAAGTGGCGGCCAGATTTCTTCAGCATCTAATGCAGGGAAAGAGTTTGCTTTTGTTCAGTCTACAAATTATAAACAAGCCCGAAAATCGATTATCCAGAAGTTTGAGAAAGATTTTATACTGCAGATTCTTCAACAGGAAGACTGGAATATCACCAGGACGGCCCAAAAAATTGGTATCTCAAGAGAAGAGTTGCATAGAAAAATAAAAAGATTGGGCATCAAGAAGATCTGATTATTCTGCAGAGTTTAGTTTTAAATGGACGAATTTCTTATGTAGATTATACAATTTTTCCACTAAATTAATCAGTTATACGGGCAACTGAACAGACCAAAATGATATCTCGTTGTATTTATAATCACATCTGTGGTAGAAATCATCACGAATATGATTATTTATCTCACACTTGATTAAGTATCAACAAAAAATCTTATGATATTTCATTCATTTTTATATCACAATATAGGCATGAAATTTGCATATTAAACAGGACGGGTAGAGTAAAAGGGCGGAAGCGGTGAGGGAATTAATGTATAACAAAAGGATATAGAAGAATATTGCTTCCGCCCATACTAATATATATAGAGAAAATGAAAGATATAAAAGGGATAAAAAAAGTACAGATAAAATATTACAAGACGATTCTAACAGTTGTGAAGTGGAATATCAATGAAGCATTGAAAATTTTAAGTTTGAAACCAGAAACACTAAAACAGAGAATAAAAAATGGAAAATAAAAAAATTTTAATAATCGAGGATGACATACTAACTCTTCATTCTTTGTATTTATCTCTTTCACAAAATTATAAGGTCGAAGGTTATTCAGACGCCCATCAAGCAATAAGAAAGTTGAAGGAAAATTCCTACGACCTTATCATAAGCGACCTATTTCTTAATGATTTAACCGGACTTGATATTTACAATTTTGTAAAAGATAAAGATAAGATGATCATCATCACAGGTTATCCAGAAAAAGAACTCGCTCTTAAGGCAAAAGAACTGCTCGGCGACCGCTTCATCCCCAAATCTACCCCCCCTGACGTCTTAAAATCAAAAATTGTAGAGGTATTGATGAAACAAAAAATATGAATAAAAATGGAGGAAATTATGGTCATTTATTGTTTACAATTAGCAAAAATATTTTACATACTCACCACGTTCTACCCAGCAGAATTCTTAATAGGAGAAACAAAAGATAACATTAATTTACTTTTACCGCGTACGATGTATTATAATAAGGAGAATAATGAAATTTATCTTGCGGGTGAGTTTGAAAATAGGTTAGTTATAATCGATTGCGAAAATGACATTATTTCTTTCAAAAATGCCGGTGGTACAGCGGTATACTCGTGTATATACGGAATAATGACAAAAAATATTTATCTTGCAAATTATTACGAAAACTCGGTAACAGTGATCTCAAGAGATAAAGACAGTATAATAACAAAAATTAAAACCGGCATTGGTCCATGGTTGTTGATTTACGATTCTACAGGTAAAAAAATTATCTGTGCGAATAAGGAAAGTAAGGATATCGCTGTTATCGACGAGGCTACAAATAAAATTATCCAAAAAATAGAACTCAAGGCTGAACCTTGGCATATAGTTTATTGCAGTAATCATAAGATATACACTGCAAATTACACTGGCAACACGGTCTCAGTTATTGATGCTAACTCTTATAAAGTTATAAAGCAAATATACACAGGTTCTGGTCCAATTCATCTCGTCTATAATGAAAAATTTTTATACTGTGCAAATGCAGGAGAAGGAAGTATCACAATAATTGATGCCAACTATGACAGTATATACGGAAAAGTTTACGTAGGGAATGGACCTGTTTTTTTATTATACAATAAAAACAATAATAAAATCTACTGTGCAAATAGTTGGAGTGATAATATAAGTGTCATCGATGCAGCATCTTCAAAAGTCATTGCAACAATACCTGTCGGCGATGAGCCACGAATTCTTGAACTTGACCCGATAAATAACATAATTTATTGCGCCAATGCATGGAGTGATTGTTTAACTCTAATTGATGCCAATACTTATAGTGTCTTAAAAGTTTTGAAAGTTGGCGATTCACCGTGTTTCTTAATTCATAATCAATCTACGCAACAAATCTATTGCTCAACTTTTTACGGTAGCGATATAGTAATTATAGACTGCAAAGACAAATGTATTAAAAAGAAACTGCAGCTATCTAAAGTTCTCAGATAAAATGCTTTGTACAACTAAGGATGGACGTCACCAAAAATTAATTTTAGTGACCGAATGAATTCTGGTTTTGATCTTAATTCTTAGAAATCAACTCCAGAGGTTCACGAGCAACGGCATCAACGGAAATATCAGATGGTCCAAATCTTTTATACCTTCTCAATCCGGCAAGGGCAATCATAGCGCCATTGTCCGTGCAGAATTGGGCTTCAGGAATAAAGAGTTTGAAACCCATGGCGTGCGCCAGTTTTTGAAATTTTTCTTTTAATCTATTATTCACGGATACCCCACCAACTACACCGAAGTTTTCAACCCCGGTATATTCAATCGCCTTCTTTGATACCTGGATCAGGTGTTCTAATGCCGATTCCTGAAATGATGCGGCAACATCATTGATGTTATAATCCCTGTGGTCTTTTAAATAATAAAGCACCGCAGTTTTTAAACCTGCATAACTGAAATTAAATCTACCGGGTCTTGGAACAGGAAATCTTATCTTCTTTGCATCCCCTTCTTTTGCCATTTTCTCAATATAAGGTCCTCCAGGATACGGTAATCCCAGCATCTTCGCTACCTTATCAAATGCCTCACCACAGGCATCATCAAGTGTCCTGCCAAGTGTCCTGTATTTAAATTCTGTTTCTACAAAGATAAGCTCAGTATGACCACCAGAGACGATTAGAACTAAATATGGATATTCAGGAATCTCTTTATTAAAAAATAACCCGTATATATGTCCTTCAAGATGATTCACTCCAATAAATGGCTTACTCAAGCCGATTGCAAGTGATTTGGCAAAAGAAAGTCCAGTAAGGAGTGAACCGAGTAAACCTGGACCACGGGTTGCTGAAATCAGTTCAATTTTATTTAACCCGACTTTTGCAGATTCGAGGGCAAGGTTCATCAATGGTAATAATATCTTTATATGATTACGTGCCGCAAGTTCCGGAACCACACCGCCGAACCTGGTGTGAGCAATCTGTGATGATACAATATTTGCAAGAACTCTGTTGTCTTTAATTATTCCAATTGATGTCTCATCACACGACGTCTCTATACCAAGGGTAAACATTACCTGTTTTTCAATTTTTGAATTTTGGTATTGAATTCCAGTTATTTTTTCCTGACTTTTTTCTGCTTCTTCCCTTCTTTATCTTTCTTTGCAATATTTTTTTTCTTTTCGTTCTTTGTTTTCTTTTCAGATTTAGATTTTACTTCCTGAGGTTTTTCTTTTTTTTCTTTTTTGGTTTTTTCCTTTTTCTTTTCAACCTTTTTCTCTTCTGGTAATGCCCGACGCTCAATCAGCTTTCTCCTTAAATCAATTTTTTCAGGTTCACTCTTTTCAGTCAATTCCAGTATTGCCATCTCGGCACCATCACCAAGCCTTGGTCCAAGACGAAAGATTCTTGTATAGCCGCCCTGACGGTTCATAAATTTAGGTGCAATCTCTTCGCAGACAATTTTAACCAGTTTATGGTCAGGGATAAATCGATAGATAAAACGCTTAGCAGCCACGGTGTTCTTTTTGGCATATTCTATTAAGTGCTCTGCAAGTCTCCTGGCTTCTTTTGCTTTAGGCAGGGTTGTTTTTATCTTTTCAAAAATAAACAGGGCACGACAGAGATTTCTCAAAAGCGCCAGACGATGCGCTTTTTTCCGACCCAGCTTTTTAATCTTTTTACCATGCCTCATTACAACTCCATATCTTGAACATTAAATATCTTCTTTTAAAAATCTATCGACATCCATCTCAAGGTGCAGTCCCATGTTATGGAGTATCTTCTCTAACTCTTTAAGAGACTTCCTGCCAAAATTATCATAGGTCAGCAATTCTTTACCACTCTTGCGAACCAAATCCCCGATGGTTTTGATATTCTTGTTTTTCAAACAGTTTGAAGTTCGCACTGAAATCTCAAGTTCGTCAATACTCCGTTTCAGCATATCCCTTATCCTTCTATGTTCCGCATCGAGCTGTTCACGGGAAGTAAACAATGGTTCCACATAAAGTTGCAATCCCCTCTTGTTGATATTATTCCGTATTTCTTCGAGTGTCTTCTGTGTCGATTCATCAAGTGCTATGTAAGGTTTACCTAAATCCACGAAAAACGAAAAATGGTGTCGTAATAGACTTGCTGCCTCGACCACAGCCTCGATCGGCGTTATCGTGCCGTCGGTCTTCACCTCAAGAACCAGGTGATCATAGTCAGTCTTTGTCCCGACCCGTGTGTTGCGGACATCAAAGTTGACCGAAAGTACCGGCGAAAATATGGCATCGATAAAAATCGTTCCCACTGGTGCATCTGGCTTTTTCAAAAGCTCAGCCGGAACAAAACCTCTGCCCGTCTCCACGGTCATCTCCATAGTGAAATTCGTCTTCGCATCAGTTACTGTTAAAATCTTCTGCCGTGGATTGGTAATGAGGACATTGGGATTTTTCTCAATATCCTCAGCATAATAATCTTTTTTGCCTTTCACTTTTAATACCAGTGTCGTCGGTTGACCACCTAAGAGTTTTACACGAATTTTTTTCAAATTCAGAATTATTTCAACAACATCTTCATATACACCAGGAATTGTTGAAAACTCTTGAGTAACATTTGAAATTCTCAGGTTGGTAATGGCTGCGCCCTGGATTGAAGATAAAAGTACACGCCTCATTGCATTACCAATCGTAATTCCATATCCTCTTTCCAGTGGAGAAATTATAAATCTCCCAAAAACATCAGATATCGTTTCTTTATCAATCTCTATGCTTTTAGGCATTACCAGTGGTTTCAAAACCATATCACTCCTTTATTTTGAATATAACTCAACAATTAAATTCTCCTGCAAAGGTATCGTTATATCTTCCCTCTTAGGAAGTCTGAGCACCGTACCGGTCAAGTTGTCCTTGTCCAGTTTAAGCCAGCCTGTAATTTTTTCAGGGTCCCTTTCTTCAAGTGCTTTTCTCACAAATGGATTCTTACGCATCTTTTCCACAAGCGAGATGACCTGGTTGGGTTTTACAAGGTAGCTCGGAATGTCAACCTTTTTACCGTCTACAAGGATGTGACCATGTTTTACTATCTGGCGTGCCTGCTGTCGTGAAGAGGCAAAACCCAGCTGGTAGACTACATTATCCAGCCGTCTTTCTAAAAGAATCAATAGATTCTCACCAGTTGCACCAGGAAGCCTTGTTGCCTCCCGGAAGAACCTTCTAAATTGTGTCTCAAGTACACCGTAGATAGATTTAACCTTTTGTTTTTCTCTTAACTGTGTAGCATAAGAAGTGAGTTTTCTCCGCCCTGCCTTCCCATGCTGTCCTGGTGGATAACCCCTTCTTGTAAATGAACATTTGTCAGTATAGCATCTGCTCCCGCGCAAAAATAATTTTTCACCTTCCCTCCGGCAGATCTTGCATTTAGGACCTATATATCGTGCCACTTATACCCTCCTTCTTCTTGGCGGTCGACAACCATTATGGGGCAGTGGTGTAACATCCTTTATTGCCGTAATCGTCAAACCCACGGTCTGGAGCGTCCTAACTGCTGCTTCCCGTCCCGGACCAGGACCTTTTATCCTCACTTCAACCTTCTTTATACCCATCGCCAGTGCCTCTTTAGCAACGGCAGTTGCACACTGCTGGGCCGCATAAGCGGTTCCCTTTTTTGTACCCCTGAAACCCACCCTGCCTGCACTTGACCAGCAAAGAGTATTACCCTGATTATCGCAGATCGTTACTATAGTATTATTAAAACTCGCAAAGATGTTCGCAACCCCTGTTAACTCAGCCTTCTGTACCTTTTTTTTCTTCACAATCTTTTTCTTCATTTCTTCTCTCCTACTCCCTTACTTACTGCAACTGTCTTCCTCTTACCCTTGCGCGTCCTGGCATTCGTCCGTGTCCTCTGTCCCCTCACAGGAAGTCCGATCTTGTGCCTTATTCCGCGATAACATCCAATATCAATCAAACGCTTAATATTTGCTGCTACCTCTGCCCTCAATGCACCTTCAACTTTATATTCACTCTCAATCATTTTTCTTATTTTTGTGACCTCTTCCTCAGTGAGATCCTTCACCTTTTTTGTACGGTCTATACCGCACCTTAAAACAATCTGCTGGGCAGTAGAAAGACCAATGCCATAAATAGCAGTCAGTCCGTATTCCACCTTTTTGTTTAATGGTAAGTCAACACCGGCAATTCTCGGCATAAACCTCCTTTTATCTTATAAATTAACCCTGCCTCTGTTTGTGCCTCGGGTCTTTGCAAATAATCCTGACCACTCCTTTTCTTTTTATGACCCGGCACTTTATGCATCTCTTCTTAATAGAGGACTTTACTTTCAATTTCTTCTCCTTAAATTTGCTATTTTATATATCTTTTTCCGAGAAGTCAATATCCTCATTATTTATACCGCCACACGATCCTTCCCCGGGAAAGATCATAGGGTGATAATTCAAGCAATACCCTGTCTCCGGGTAAAATCTTTATATAACTCATCCTCATTTTCCCTGAAACGTGAGCCAGTACCTTATGTCCATTATCAAGTTCCACCCTGAACATGGCATTTGGCAATGTCTCGATGACCGTGCCTTCTGTTTGGATCAAATCCTTTCTTGCCATATCAACCTTCCACTACCCTGGTCGCATTTATTATTCCCTTTTTCAATATTATAATGGTATCTTCAAAATGGCTGGATAAAGAACCATCTCTGGTCATTATTGTCCAGCCATTCCTTGCAGTTCTGACTTCAAAACTTCCCATGCTCGTCATTGGTTCAATGGCAAGTGCCATGCCTGGAGCGAGCTCTGTATCTGGTCCATCAGTCACAAAATTTGGAATCATCGGTTCTTCATGGAGCATCCTGCCCACGCCATGGCCGGTAAGTTCCCTCACCACACTGTATCCGTTACTTTCAATAAATGTCTGTATTGCCCGGGATATATCTGAGACATGATTTCCTGCTTTAGCCATTCCAATTCCTTTTTTCAATGCCTCCTTAGTAAGTATCACAAACCTTAATACATTTTCAGAAACCGAACCCGCAATAAATGTCTGGGCAGCATCTGCAATATATCCGTCATAAATAACACCGATATCTATCTTAACCAGATCCCCATCCTTGATAACCCTATTGTCCGGAATACCATGAACAACTTCATCATTCAGGGAGATGCAGGCACTCTTGGGAAAACCTCGATAGTTTAAAAAGGCCGGCCTGGCATTATGTTCAATAATAATTTCATGTATCATGTCATTGAGCTCAATCGTCTTCATTCCCCTCAGGTCAATTTTTTTAATCTCTTTAAATATCTTGTTGATGATTTCACCGGCAAGTATGACATTTTTTATTCCTTTATCATTTAATATAGCCATCAAGTACCCTGGCAATCCTCTTGTAAACATCTTCTTTCTGCCCTGATGCATCAATCGTTACGAGTATACCAAGGGATTTGTAGTACTCACTGAGCGGTCTGGTCATTTCCTCATAAACCTCAAGCCGTTTTTTGATAGTCTCTGTGTTGTCATCTTCTCTTTTTTCAAGATTATTTCCGCATTCATCGCAGACCATAGAAACTCGGGGCGGATTTGTGACTTCATTATAAACGGCTCCGCATTTAGAACAATAAAGGCGGCCTAACATCCTTTTTATCACTTCTTCCTTTGTAATATAAAGCTCGATCGCCAGATCTATTTTTTTATTGTAGCGGGCAAGAAGTTTTTCAAGTTCTATTGCCTGATTGAGATTCCTGGGAAATCCATCAAATAAAATTTTTTCATTTAAATTTTCAAGCACAAAGTCTTCTACTATTTCAAAAACGATTTCATCTGGAGCGAGCACGCCTTTTTTGAGATAAGGTTCTATCTTCTTTCCCAATGAACTGCCGATTGCTACTTCTTCTCTCAATAAATCACCCATTGAAAATTTTTTGAAATTATACCGTCCGACCAGAAGATCAGCCTGTGTTCCTTTGCCCGCTCCAGGTGGGCCAAAAAGAAATACCATCAACGACGCCCCTTGATTCTCCCCTTTTTCATAAATCCTTCATAGTGATGCATCAATAATTGCGTCTCAATCTGCTGCACAGTATCAAGGGCAACACCTACTATGATGAGGAGTGTCGTACCACCAAAATAAAATGGAACCTTAAGGTAACTCATCATATACCAGGGAACGAGCGCTATGAATCCCAGAAACAAAGCACCCGGTAAAGTAATTCTGGAAAGTACACCATCCACATAGTCAGCAGTCTTCTGACCGGGTCTTATTCCAGGAATGAATCCTCCGTAGCGCTTCATATTTTCCGCAAGTTCTGTAGGATTGAATACTATTGACGTGTAAAAATATGTAAAGAATACAATTAAAACGAAAAATATGATATCGTAAGCCCAGTGTCCAGGCCGAAACAGTTCAGCCAGATATTTTAGACTTGGAATATAAGCAGCAACAGTACTTGGAAATACTACAAGTGATTGTGCAAAGATTATTGGAATCACTCCCGCAGTATTGACTCTAAGTGGTAAAAATGTTGACTGACCACCATACATCCTCCTGCCAATAACCCGTTTAGGATACTGAATCGGGATACGTCTCGTTGCCTGGGTCATCACCACAACTGCAGCAACAATCAATACCATTATTACAATGATAATAATCAGATGAAAGATTGAAAGACCCTGTGTGGCGACAAGTTGTGCAGTTCTAAAGAAATATGCCGGATATTCTTCAAGACACCCTATAAAAATTAAAAAGGAAATGCCGTTACCAATCCCCTTTTCGGTTATCTGTTCACCAATCCACATTGCAAATATCGCACCGCAGGTCAAAGTTAAAACCGAGGAGAATTTGAACATCCAGCCCGGCTCATAGACAATCGGCTGGACTCCGGTTGCGGTTGTAAATTTTTGCATCTCAAGATAAGCAGCGATGCCAAAGGCTTGAAATGCTGCAAGCCCGACTGTCAGGTATCTTGTATATTGAGTGATTTTACGGCGTCCAGCCTGGTCGCGTTGCAATTTTTCTATCTGGGGAAAAACTGAACCGAGCAACTGGAAAATGATTGAAGACGAAATGTAAGGCATTACGCCTAAAAACAAGATTGCAGCACGCGACAGTGCCCCGCCCACGAAGATATCATACATCCCGAATAATGAACCCTGCTGTTTCAATTGCTGCATCAATTGAGCGAGTGCCTCAACATTTATACCAGGAAGTGGAATATGGGCACCGAGACGGTATATACAGACCGCGCCCAGGGTAAAAAGTAACTTCTTTTTCAGGTCATGAACTTTTAGTATATTCTGGAAAGTTGACATCATACGATTAACTCCACCTTACCGCCTGCAGAAATAATTTTTTCTTCAGCCTTCTTTGATATTGCATGTGTCTTCACAATGAGTGGTCTATCAATATTTCCATGACTAAGAATCTTTAATTTATAATCACCTTTTATCAATCCATTGTCTTTCAAAAATTCTGGTGTGACTACCGTATTCGGCGCAAATTTTGCAAGTTGAAATAGATTCACTATCTCAAACTCTTCTTTTGTGAAATTTCTGAATCCCCTTTTCGGTAACCGTCTCGTTAAAGGCATCTGGCCACCCTCAAATCCCATCTTCACTCTGTAACCAGAACGTTGCTTATGCCCCTTGTGTCCCCTGCATGATGTTTTACCATGTCCTGAACCAGGACCACAGCCCCTTCTCTTTCTTCTGTGGGTACTGCCCTTTTTGGGTATTAGTTCACTCAATTTCATTTCGCATTCTCCTCTACTTCAACCATATAGGAAATCTTTTCAATCATTCCTCTTACTGCTGGATTATCCGGCAATATACGCGATTGTCCTATTTTCCTCAAACCAAGTGCACGCAGGGTTAATTTGTGTTTTTTGACTTTATCAATCGGACTCTTTTTTAATATCACTTTTATCTTTTTCATATTTCTTCCTCAAAAAATAATCAATCGGTTTGTTTCTCATCTCGGCAACAACATGGAGCGGTCTGATGGATTGTAATGCCTTCAATGTTGCCATGGCTAAATTTGTAGAATTTCTCGAGCCAAATGATTTGGAAAGGATATCTTTTATTCCCGCTGCCTGGCATACCGCTCTGACCGCGTTTGATGCAATAATGCCGCTTCCAGGCAGTGCTGGTTTTAGTATTACTCTGCATGCTGAAAATTTTCCCGTCACAGGATGCAATATTGTTCCATCTACCACATCGACCTTCACCATATTTTTCTTTGCAATCTCAGTTGCCTTTTTTATCGCCGGTGCAACTTCAGCCGATTTAGCATGGCCGATCCCAACTCTACCTGCGCCATCTCCAACCACAACGCAGGCATAAAGTTTCAGCCGTTTTCCACCCTTGATAACCTTAGAAACCCTTTTCAACTCCACAAGTCTTTCAATAAGTTCAACACTATTTTCCTGCATCAATATCCCCCTAAAATTTTAACCCTGACTGTCGCGCACCTTCAGCAAGTGCCTTCACGCGACCATGGTATTTATAACCTGCACGGTCAAAGCAGACACATTTTATGCCCTTATTTAGAGCAATCTCACCGATCTTTTTACCCACTTCTAACGCTATTTCTGTCTTCTTTTTTCCCTGAGTATTTAAACCTATCGATGAAACACCACAGAGTACTACACCTTTTGTATCATCAATCAACTGCGCATATATATGACGGTTACTCCGGAAAACACAAAGGCGCGGCCTCTGTGGAGTTCCTATTATCTTCTTTCTTATTCGCCTATGTCTTCTAATTCTACCAATCAATCTCATGGGAATCCGCTCCGTTATGAAGTCTGACCTACGGCTCGTTTTCCGACTTTCTTGCGCAAAACTTCGTCGGCATATCTTATCCCTTTATGTTTATAGGGGTCTGGTGGACGAATCTTTCTAATTTTTGCCGCAATGTCTCCTAATAATTGTTTATCAATACTCTTCAAAATGATATGGGTGAGATCGCCTTTATCTGCACTCTTAACAGTCTGTATTTCAAATTTTATTTCCGGAGGAAGATGGACTGTAACAGGTCTGGTATAACCAACAAATAACTGAATTCCACCGCTCACTGGCTGGGCACGATATCCAGTTCCCTGTATCACAAGCGTTTTGGTGTAGCCTTCGGTCACACCCTTGATCATATTCAATATAAGCGTTCTTGTTGTTCCCTGGATTCCCTGGGCTAATTTTGATCCATTCGCTGTGTGAACCGTAATGGTATTATCTTTTAATTCTAATCTTACATGGTCGGATGCTTTCATCTTCAATTCTCCAAGCGGACCTTTCACATTCAATTCCTGACCATTAACTGTTACATTCACCTTTTCAGGTATCAAAATCGGTTTTGTTCTCAATTTTGCCATGGGTAAATCCTTTCAATAGACATAACCAATTACTTCGCCGCCAATTCTTTTACGCCTTGCTTCTCGATCGCTCATAACCCCTTTAGATGTTGTCAAAATCGCCACACCTATGCCGTTGAGAATTGAAGGTATATCATCCTTTGAAACATAGACCCTACGTGAACAGCGGGAGACTCTCTGTATGTCTCTTATCACCGATTCACCTTCTTTGGAATATTTTAGCATGACCGTAATTCTTCTTGGTTTTTTTTCAGAGTCAATCGTAAAATTATTGATAAATCCCTCTTCCAGCAGTATTCGTAAGATCTCCACATGTAATTTTGAATAGGGCACAACGACTTCATTCTTATTAGCACGACAGCCATTCCTAATAATAGTGAACATATCAGCAATCAAATCAGCCACCATTGCCTCCTCGTGCCATTATTATCCCAATTTGTTTCAAAATTAATTCGATAAACATAGACTTATATTATATTCAATTTTTTAAAAAAGTCAAGAAAAATTTCGATTCTCTTTATTTTCGGAGAAATAGATTAAGAAATAGGGATAAAATTATGGAAAGCAGTAAACTTGAAACTATGGGAAAATAAAAAAAGAAATTGTCTTTTTTTATCACAATATCACCCGGAAGTTTGAAAACCTGAATACGGGGAAAAATTAAAAGAAAAATACCTGTGATTATAAAGATCAGACCGAATATTATGAACAATCTTCCAATATTTAACATGGAAAATTATTAATCTTCACTCTTAGTCAAAGCCGCTTTATCTCCAGGTTTTTCGAGTTCTGGCTTTTTATCTTTTTTAGGCAGACTTTTTTTCTTGTAATCGGTGATGTAAAAACCACTACCTTTAAAGATTAATCCAGCACCCCCGGATATCAGCCTGCGCACACCACCACCACACTTCGGACATCTTTCTATGGGAAGATCATTAATCCCCTGAAATGCTTCAAAAAGGTACTTGCAATTTATGCATTCATATTCATACGTAGGCATAATTTTTTACTTTTTAGTGGAAAACAGAAAGAGACTGGGGTTCAGAACTGGCATCATTTATTTTAATCCAGCATCCGAACCCCAGCCTTTACAATCATTAATACTCACCGTATCCACCAGGCGGCGTTGGTGTCTTTTCCTCCTCAGGTTTTTCAACAACCACTGCTTCAGTAGTTACAAGTAGTGAGGCAATGCTTGCTGCATTCTGCAGAGCAGTCCGGACAACCTTGGTTGGATCAATTATTCCAGCTTCCACCATATCTTCAAATTTTTCTGTCAGAACATTATAACCGATATTGCCCTTCTCTTTCTTTATCTGTTCCACAACCACTGAACCTTCTTTTCCTGCATTCTCTGCCAGTTGTCTTGCTGGTTCTTCGAGCGCCCTTTTTACAATTTCAACACCGATTTGCTGATCACCAGGCAATTTTAGCTTATCCAGTTCAGGTATACACCGGATATAGGCTACACCACCACCAGGGACGATTCCTTCTTCAACAGCAGCCCTTGTGGCATGGAGTGCATCTTCGACCCGTGCTTTCTTTTCCTTCATTTCCACTTCAGTCGCCGCTCCAACATTCAATACCGCCACCCCACCTGATAATTTAGCCAGCCGCTCTTGAAGTTTTTCCCGGTCATAATCGCTCTTTGTCTCCTGAATCTCATTCTTAATCTGATTGATACGTGCCTGAATATCAGACTTCTTACCCGCTCCTTCGACTATCGTTGTATTCTCTTTGTCAACAACAACCCGTTTTGCCTGACCCAGGTCTGAAATCTGGACATTTTCAAGTTTGATACCAATATCTTCAGAAATCAGTTTTCCGCCCGTGAGGATTGCGATATCTTCGAGCATCGCTCTTCTTCTATCCCCGTATCCAGGTGCCTTCACTGCACAGCACTGGAG
>JAOAFX010000050.1 GCA_026416055.1 Caldifarciminota bacterium | reverse complement strand
ACCTGTGGTGCAGGACTGCCCGGCTCAGGATGATAGGTCGGACCAAAATAACTCTTGAAAGTAATATAAGCAATTGAATCTTTTATCACCAGTGATGGTGCACCAACACCCCAGAAGAATGAATTGTAAGTATGCATCAAAGGGATCGCAGGAGACCATTGAGAACCATTATAGACACTGTATCTTAATTCCTCAAGCAGACCTGGCATCCCCTGATTATATGACCAGATACAATGGAGCCTGCCATTATTATCAAGGGCAAGTGCTGGATATTTACCTTGACCAATCGCTACCGGCTCTGACCAGGAATCACCCTGCAGGAATGTATGATACACACTATCCCCATTTGTGAATGCAAGATGCAAAACACCCTGCGCATCCCTGAACAACCGTTGGGAATTATTATAAGCAGTAAATTCTACAGGCATCTCTGATGGAAAAGAATAAACAAGAATCGGTGTGTACGGTGGAACATAAGGCACGATCTTTATTGTAAATCCTATCTTATAAAGCCCCGGGGTATTCGTAATCATTGAATGTGCTATTGCTGAGGCACCACCCAGAGTGGAAAAAGGAGGTGCGGGGACTGCATCATAACCACTAACATCCTGTAAAACAACCGCAGCCTTTGAAGGATTATGAGGATAGATGACATAGATTCTATTATTAGCCAGACAAAATACTTTACTGCCAATGAACCTTGCACATCCAGGCGATGTTCCAAGGGATGTTATATCTTCAGATAATTTTATTGTATTCCCCCATCCACTTGTTGTCCTGAACCGGTAATAAATCTCTTCTCTCCAGCCGCTTGGTTGCTGAACTCTGAGCGCCCAGCACACATGGATACCAGTGCCCGCACAACTAATATCAGGTGCATGGACCATCCTCAAATACCATCCACTCAAAAAGCCTTCTGCCACTATTTCTTTTCCACCACCCGGCTTACCATAATATATCCTCCGCACCTCCCGTGCTACATTTTGATAATTCTGAGACCAGTACTCATCCCATACTAAGTGCGGGTTATTTGAAGCATCAACTATCAATCTCAGATTCTGTGCAAAATTGCAATTGGCAAACTCGCGATAAACAGAATATTGAGGATTATTATAATAAAATTTCAGGGTGGTAATTTTACCGGTTTGTGCATGGGTATGAAGAAATGCGAGATAGATTTGGTCATCGGCTGTAATTGCAATCGTTGGCCAGAGGATATGGTAAGCATCATCTACCAGTGTCGTTTTATGGAGGTTACCTCCAGCATCAATATACGCATAGACAAGGTCGTATCTCCAATTTGATGGTGTACCGGTCTTTTCCTGCCAGACAAAACAGGGTAAGCCGGTTGAAGTCGCAACCATCGAAGGAATTTCTGGGCCTACTGAAGTAAGAATTTTTGCCAGAGACCAGGCCTGACCATTATTTGTTGATTTTGTATACCATAGTCTATTGTGATGTTTTAAGACAAGATGATAATTACCATTATTATCCCTGAACAAATTCCGGGTGGAGTGATAAAAATCGACACCGGCAATAGTGTCAGAAAAAATACCGGGTCCAGAAATTCTTACCTTGATTTCATTTGAGGGTGAAGATGAATTATACTCAGATACCGCCCGCACACGATAATAAACATCCTGTCCATAATACAAACCAAAGTCTGTATCACAATAACTGGTTACATTAGCATTAGCTGTTCCGATTGTCACCCAAGTACCTGCTTCACCAATTTTTCTATCTATTTCAAAGCGAATTTCATTTGTTGAGTTATCTGCCCAATGAATACAGAATCCTTCGTGTACAACCGGATTGAAACACATCAGCGTTGGTTGATTAACGGATTCACCATAAATACAATAAACTTCATCACCTTTGTTTATCGGCACACCACCACCATATCGCTCCGTACCTACAAGGATATATCCTCCATCGCTTGTCAATTTTATTGACGAACCATAACAGTAGAATTGAGGTTTACCGAAAGTCCTCTCAAACAATTTATTTCCATTTTTATCCACCCTTAAAAAATAAATCTCATCTCTGCCATCTGGATTGAGAGATTGTGATGTCCCACAAATAATATAACCACTATCAGGCATCTGTTGAACTCCGTAGCCAATATCATCTTTTGTGCCTCCGTAAGTTCTTTCCCACTCTTTAGTAAGATAAGCGTTTATTTTTATGAGATAAACATCCCGTCTGCCTATACCTAAAGACCTTGTGCAACCTGTAATAACATACCCACCATCATAAGTTTTCACAACGCAATATCCAATATCCTCATCCGAACCGCCAAAGGTATGCTCTGCTATTTTATCACCATTATCGTTTAATTTAAGGAGATAAACCTCACAATCTTGTGCCGCACCAATGTTTTCAAACCAATGTGCACCCACAACGATATAACCATTGTTTATTTTCTGGATGGAATAACCTTCCGCGTGTCCTGCGAAACTCTTGTAGTGAAATTTTTCATTGGTAGGTCCGATACCCCGCTCATTTCTCTCAAATTTTACCCAATATAGAACTGTTATTGGTGGATCCCCACCATATTTAGCCCATCCTGTAGCCACATACACATCATTGGATATTTCCATACCTGAAGTAAGTGTTCTGTAGACACCCACACTTCCCCGGTATATCCAAAATGGATTACCCTCATAGTCGGTTTTCATCACAAAAGGGTACGACCATTCTTTCATAGCTGGATGGAATCTCCACGCTTCCCCCGCAGATATAATTCCATAGTTCGATGCACATGTTGAATGCATTATTTCACGATAATCAGCTGCACCGTAATGATTTTCCCACATAATACTTCCGCCTTCATTTATTCTCACGAGATATCCATCTATTTCATTCTCACAATATCTCGTAGTCCCCACAATTATGTAACCACCATAGAATTCTGATTCTGTGACATTGGAACCATAATCATCTGCTTCCGTACCGTAATTCTTTTCCCAGGCAAAGAGATTTAAACAAAATACCAAGATAATTAATAAAAACTTCTTTATAAATTTAAGCATCTCTGCCTCCTTCATTAGTTAAGAAAAAAATTAATTTCCTCCTTTCCTGCCCGTATTTTTTAAGTCATGATGAAATTTAGGCCAGGGTGTATTGGCCAACGGTGCTAAACCACAGATGGCATACAAATAACCATCATCTGAACCAAAATATATCGTTCCGTCCGCTGCGATAGCAGGTGAAGATTGTATGGCACCACCAGTTTGATAACGCCATCTCAATGTACCATCAGAATTTAAAGCATAAAGATAACTACCTGAGCCACAATAAATTATCCCTTGAGCATCTACCGCAGGTGAAGATGAATTACTCTCTGATTGATAGCGCCACTTTATGACGCCATCCGGATTAAATGCATAGATATATCCATGGTCATCTCCAAAATAAATTGTACCATCAATACCAATAACTGGTGCGGAACATGTCGGTGCACAACCTTCATAACACCATTTGATTGAACCGTCACTTTGTATTGCATAAAAATAATAATGGGTTACTATTCCACGGATAATGGCCCCGATGTAGATGGTACCATCAACGCCAATAGCCGGAACACAACGTTCTACGAAACCAATCCCTATAGTCCATTGGATTGAACCATCTACTGAGAGTGCATAAAGAGAATCTTTTTCAGCAAAATATATCATGCCCCCGGCGCTGATCACTGGCGAAGACCTCGTTGGAGAAAAACCAACAGCAAAACTATGATACCATTTGAATACTCCTTTTTTATCTAAAGCATATAGAAAACCATTATTTTCTCCAAAATAGATTGCACCCTCATCGTCAATCGCGGGACAAGATTGTATTGCACCTGTAGCCTTGTAACACCATGCTAATGTGCCGGGATGAATTACGCTGACAGTAATAGTATCGGAAATTCCCACATTCCCTGAGAAATCACAGGCACACGCTAATATTTTATGTGATGAATTGTGTGGCAGGGGAGTGGTATTCCACATATAAACACCGTAAGATTTTCCAGTTCCAAAAATGAGCGAATCATCAATGTAAATTTCAATACTATCCACCCCTTTGTTATCCGTTGCCTCAACAGCTACCTGAACCATCCCATCTACAAAACTACCATCTACAGGGTTAATAATATTCACTAACGGTGGTGCTTTATCACCGCAATCTATCGCCATTAGAATAATTATTATGCTCAAAAATATTAGCTTTATTTTAAATTGTGCCATTCCGACCCCCCGAGGTAATACCCCTATACTATGCAAACTGATATTCTTGTATTCTATTAAGGCTCATATTCTACATCAAAAGTATATGCTCCTAAACTATCAAGGTCTCTTATAATCCGCATATAGCCATTCTCACCCCAATCATCACCCCAACTATTTTTTATTTTCCAGGTCTTGGTTCCCCCCTCATCGTTGTCATTCCACCCAACAAACACAACACAGTGATCAATGTGCCAGCGGGGAGCAGTATCGGGTGTATTAAACACTCCACCAGCATAAGCTCTAAATTCTTGATAGTTGGCATGCAGTGAAGTAGATAACGGATGATTTTGTAATGCTTCTTTAATAGCACT
Organism: Caldifarciminota bacterium; assembly: GCA_026416055.1. Classification (GTDB taxonomy): domain Bacteria; phylum Hydrothermota; class Tepidihabitantia; order SM23-42; family JAOAFX01; genus JAOAFX01. Next base: position 12,608 of record JAOAFX010000050.1, on the reverse strand, counting down.
TTCATCATTGTAGTTTTTCCATGTCACACAACGGTAGGATTTAATTTTGAAAAGTTTTGATGGACGTTTATCACAAGGGCCATTTTCAATAATATATGGGTCAACCTGCTCTAATGGAATGCCGTCGTTTCTCATATATAACAATGCCCAGAAATGCATACCTCCACTACAATCACCACAATAGCGACAACAATCGCTAACTAATGTCTGTTCAGCAAGATCAAAATTGAGATTGGGTGTATTCGTGGTAATATTTATTACTGCCTCAACCTGCCCAACTGCGCCAAATGCCCAACAACTACCGCACGGCTTCCCGGGGATACTTTGTTCTTTTACAGCAGTCATCCAGTTAATTCCATCCTTGTTAGTCCAATCATGTTGTGGAGGGAATTCCGTCCTTATGTTTTTAGGTGGAATTGAGAGGCCTTCCACTCGGTACCGCGGAGGGTTGAAACCGTAAAGACCTTGCAATTCTTCATTCGGAAGCATAAAAGCAGTAGTCAAATCTGCCTTCCACAAAGCACCCTCTCTCTTTATATTCGCCCTGATTTCGCGCAACTCCTTAAACTTTCTAAATACAAACTCCTGTAGCTTATCTTCAATAATCCCTGCACCCTGGTAAGTGTAGAAATTAACTCCTGCAAAGTTGCCCGCCTGGGTCCATCTGATGAGCATATCACCAGCATAACCTTCAATAAAAACTGCAATCCGAAATGTAACCCGTCCGCCTAATCTTTTTGAAAATCGTCCTGTATCAATATCTGTTTCACCTCTGTGAATTTGTTGCGGTGTCAGGCGGATGAGAAAAGTATTATCAATATAAACACAACCAATCGGCTCACTCAATTCATGCGAATCAAAAGTTATCTTTATTCTTTCCGGTAACTTTGTTAATCCAATACGAGCATAAGCAATGCTACTGAAGGTAAATAAAATCATTGCCAAAAGAATGCTCTTATTTCTTGCCATAGCCGCCTCCAATCCATTTAAAAGTATACTAATAAACTGTGAAAAATTTGTGAAATATTTAAAATAACCTTAACCATTCTACCCCCTTTTTAATTACACCCAATTATAATTATGTTTTTTTTTTGTCAAGTCCCAAAATGCACCGCTTCCGGACGCAAGTCTGGCCTATATCCGGTGAAATTTCGTTATTATAAACCTTCACTAATTTTTGCCCCCATTTTCAAAAATTGATAGAAATTCCCATATCGAACGAAGCATCAGCAAGCCGATGCACTCCAGATAATTAAATGGCATCCCATCCTGATTAATAATTGTAGGACAAACCTTATCTTCAAAAGTTTACACTTTTCAGACAGCTTGAAATCTTTAAACGCAAGGCTAAAGCCTTGCCCTACGAGAAAAAAAGACATGTATGGCAAACCTTTAGGTTTGCAATTGTTTTTATCCCTGATTCATATAGAAATTATTCATGCAAAATGCAAAGATTCGATTAAAAAACAATGCAACAGCAAGCTGTTGCACTCCTGATAAAACCATTAAATTGTAGGGTCCGACTTCAGTCGGACGAAACTCTGCCCATATTTCTGTTTACAAAAACATATAAAAAATACAAAGATTTCTCATTTTTTCATAAAATTTTCTTGACTTATCTTTAGAAAAATTTATAATAAATTGTATGTTTACAATGCGGCTTAACACCATTAAAAAGGAAATAGAAAATGCACAAAAGATATGCATCTTGGGAGTAGGGAACACTCAAAAAGGTGATGATGGAGCAGGGCCCGGTGTAATAAAGATTTTGCAAAAAAGTTTAAAAAAAGAAAATTTAAATAATCTAAAACTTATTGACTGCGGTGAAATTCCGGAAAATTTTACCGGTGATATCAGAAAATTCAAGCCTGATTTGACAATAATAATTGATGCATGTATTAGCGGCAGAAAGCCCGGGGCGGTATATATCGTAAATCCTGAAAAAATTCAACCCCAGGATTTTTCTACACACCGCTTACCCCTATCAATGTTTGTAAAATTTCTTGAAGAAACAATCCCGACAAAGGTGATAGTAATTGGTGTTGAACCAAAAAATATTAATTATGGAGATGAAATTTCGTCTGAAGTAAATAAGGCAATTGAAGAAATCGTTTCCCTGTTTACGAATCACCTGTGCTAATAATTGTCTGCAATAATTGGATTTACCTGACAAATAGAATTTATTAACCTCTTGATTGTTTCCACAACTCCTGCACGTGTTTCAGAAAATTTTTCATAAAGTTCTTTTTCGCTGTCAAAACCCATTATTAGAGCAACATTCTTTAAACCTTCTTTTGTTATTACATCTGTTGCTCCAACAGTTAAACGATAAACATCTCTAATAGATTTGAGAAAATTGAAACTGTTAGATAAGAAATAGAATTCACTCTTATGCCGTGGTAATTTTTCAGCAAGTATTTCAAACAACCGTGAATTCACCGGGTCGGTAATTCCAAGATGCGCCTTTGTGATAAGCATTAACATTTCTATATCCCTGAGACCACCCGGACATTCCTTTATATCAATCCCGGAGTTGATATATTCCCTTTCAGAATGGCGTGAATTTATTTCTCCTATCATCCGTTGAATATAAATTTCTTTTTTTCCAAAAATGTGGGGCTGGATGATTATTTTTAAGAAATCTCTTTCAAAGCGGTGGGAGCCGGCAATCAATCTGGCACCGAGTATCTGAGATTGTTCAATGAATATATCCGGTCTATCATCTGAAAGCAACTGTTCCATCTCACCCAGGGTTACCACAAATCTGCTAAAATATTCAGCAAACCTATGGTGCGGAACGGTTCCCCGTTTTATTATCTCCGCATTCATTTTGCTGATAACCCTGTTAGAGTAAGCCAGCAGTTCCGGGTCTTGAGAATTCAATAAGACTATCAGATCATAGTCATCGTCATAAGCCTGTTCCCTTGCATGTCCGCCTGCCGCAAATATCGCCAGAACATCTTCAGTAATGATTCTTTTATTCAATTCTGCATCTGTCTCTTCACGGCAGATATCATAGAGAGTTCTGATATACTGGTCAGCAAATTCAATGAATTCTGTATTTGTCAATTGAATCGAAGCACCTTTTAATGTAGCAAGAGAAACCCTGACCATCTCAAAGTCATAATAATCACCGAGTTTCTCTTTTTTCTCAGTGAAGGTACGCGTTGAACTGATATTTCCATATATACCTTCTCCAAATTCCTTCAAAAATTCAGGATCTCTTAAAAATCGCAAACACTCAGGATATTTTTTTGTAACCCGGACAAAATATCTCTTAAAAAAATGGCTTGATGTCAGGTAAATCTCTATAAGGTTGTGAAATTCATCAACAATCGTTGCAATTTCCTCTTCGTATTTTCCTGATTTTATTACTTTCAGGTAATGGTGGAGATTCTCATTCTCTTCTATTGAAAGCAGTTCGTTAAGCAGACCTGGATAGCGTGAATAAACAAAAGCGATGTTCCTAACCGTCTCAGGACTTTTGTCTACGTCATTTAGAAATTCTTCATTAAGTTTTTTATATATCTCAAAAGTATTCTTATTCTTCGATAACGTGGAAAGAAAAGTGAAGAAAGTATAAAAGTCATACCTTAACAATTCGGTGTAGCGCTTGATAATTTCGGACTGCTCGATTTGATTAAATTTATTAAAATCACGGGTAAATCTTTCCAGATTTTTTGTGCTTCCAAAATCATCAATTATGTCATCCCAGTAAGAGGTGGAATGAAAGAATTTGAATTTTTCAATGAAATCATATATAAGATTCCCGGTGTAGTTTTCTTCAAAAAGGGGAGCAAATGTTGAAGTTGATTTTAAATGTCTTTTCAAATCAAATATCAAAAGTGGTATTACGCGGCGTAGATTTTGGATATGCTCATAATAGTGCACAAGAAGATGCGCTTCTGCCTGACATAAGCCAATATCACCATACCCGAGCAATTGTGCTACTCTCCTTATATTTTTAAGGGTCGCATCATCAATAATAATCTCTTCATCCTGTGTCACAAGCATTTGATACAGATATCGGAATATCTCTATAAAGGTCAATGCCCGCTCAAGCACATTATATTCTTCTGTTCTTTCAGGGTTTGCTTTCTTTAAATCATCAATTATATCCCAGGCATTGACCTTCCAGATATTATAGACAGTCTTAAGGGCAGAAATAGTGCTCTTTATAGGCCTTAGACCATCTTCTTTGAAATTTATCCGATTTTTACTGATGGGTCGCGCAAGAAGAGCCCGGACTTCGCCTATTATTCCGCGTAAATATCCTTCATGATATTTTTTCTCGCCCGCTGGACTATAAAAATACCGTGCGATAACCTCATCCTGGAATTGCTTAAAAAGTTTCTCGTCCCCCACAATCAATGCTGCTCCCAGCATCTCGTTAATGATGACAAAATCGCGTAATTCCTGGGAAAGTACTTCTTTATATTCTTCTATTGATGCTGAAAAATACTTGTTACCGATATGCTCGGACAGGTGAAAGTGGAATGAAACTGCAAATTTGAGCATTTCTTTACTCAGCCTGGCAATTGTCTGGTTCAAAAAGTCCCGATTTCTTGAACCATCATCAACAATTCCAACATCAATATCATCCTGATCAGATTTTGTTCCAACACCCATGATGACGAACCGGGGATAAGTATTTTCACCCTTAAATATCTGTAAAAGTTCATTGATATATGTTGCAGTGAGATGGCGAAACTGATTACCGGCACGACGCATAAATTGTTTATAAATTTGCATTTTATCAATCTCTGGTGCAAGTAGCTCCATCCTCAAGGTATCAAGCAATTGTCTATTCATCCAGAGTAAATGAAGGGCAAAATAGGCACCAACAAAATTCAATCTTTCTTCTGTTGTTTCAGCGACATCAGCTACTGCCCTCAGTTCTTCTGGAAAATTGCTTGAGGGATGTAGAAAATGAACAATTTCTCTCTTTTTATGCATCTCAATCTTATCCAGTAGCGATTCATAAAATCTCCTTACGGCTTGAAGTTGTTTGCGATAATGATTACCCAATTCCTGAGTTTTTTCGGTGAGAACACTTAAGAAGTCCTTCATTAATTTTGCAGGAATTTTGAAATAGATTCTGGAATTTCAATATTATTGTAGCCGAGTTCAGGGGCAAGTTTCAGAACTGTAAGAAGTTTACTTTTAAATTCTTTTTCTCTGTTGATTCTTTCGATCTTATGGAAAACATATTTCCAGAAATCTTCATTTGTCAATTCCTTTGAATATACCGTGTAAATATGTCTTATATCCACGCTCAAATCAACTTTTAATTCAATATCCTTTTCTACCCGTGGTGATAGAATCTTCTCTACAAAAATATCATAGGGGTGGGCAAGGTAGATATCAACGGGGAATTTACCTTCTTTCAATTCAATCAGTGAAGTGTATGGTTTCATTTGCTTTAAATTTTCCGTATAGAATTCAAAAATTCCTGGTCTCAGGATATAATCCACATTGAACCAGCTTTTAGTAAATGACCAGGCAGTATGGAAACTTGTAATCTTCTCACTTATCATCAATTCATCATCATAATTAACGATCTGCAATCCCGCAGATTTGGGTTTGTTTATGAACTCTTTTAATTTACCCGCATCTTTAAATAAAAGGTCAATATCCCAGTAGGCGGTATATTTGAGATAACCATGAATCAATAATGTCAACGCACCAATGACAATAAAATTCAGGTCATTTTTATCCTGAAGTCTTGAAATTTCAGAAAGAACTTTAATAAAATTCAGCCGCCTTTTTTCATCAACGAAATTCAACCATTCGGGAGCAACCATTTTTAAAATCCCCTTGCAATTAAAGACTGTATTCTGCAGTATCCTGCTTTAAACCACATAATTATTATAATGAAATATCAGAGAAAAATCAAGTGTTCAATTCCTGAGTTATTCAACCATCTGACTTCCCAGCATTCTCTTCAGAATTACCCGACACTCATCGAAGAATTTCAAGGCAATTTCTTCGCGGTAATCAGGATATGTCCATTCAAGGGGACGAAATTGCTGATTTTTGTAAATAAGTGTGATTTCAGCATATATTCCTTTACCAAGATAGATTCTATGCGCATAATTCTTTGTCGAAGCAAGGACTAAATTACTCAATGAAATCAAACCCGGGTCAATATTTATCTTTCTGCCACCATTCTCATTTAAAAACTTACTTTCAATTTCATTTGCCCTGTGTTTTAAATCAATCAGCAAATCAGGATTTATAAATTTTTCAAATAATACCCATTGTCTGAAAAGGTTCTCACCCATCTCTTTATTGTAGTATGTGGTGTGTATAAAAGGGATAACATCGGATTTTTTTATTACACTGCCGAGAAGTTCTTTAAAACCCTCAAGCGCCAATTCAGGGTTAAATTCTTTAACAAATATTAATCCTGCAAAGGCAAGGACTTTTTGAGGTTCTTTAATCTCTGCCATTACAGACCTTCACACAAACTCCGCAGATATACTGGCCAATTCCGGGCATCCTGGAAAATTCTTTTAACTTCGCCAGACATTTTTGTAAATCCACTCCCTTTTCATCAATCGCCTGTGCCGGACAGGAGATAATACATTTTTTACAACTACCACAGTCACCAGTGATTTTCTTATCTGGCTCAAATTCAAGATCTGTTAGAACCGAGATATATCTCACCCTTGCCCCGTATTCAGGGTGCACAACAAGTCCACTTCGGCCAATATAGCCAAGTCCACATTCAACTGCGAGAATTTTGTGTGATATATGCCCTTTCTGAGTTTCCCAGTCAACAGTCTGGGAAGCAGGGATGGCAATCGCCTTAAATCCTTTCTCTTCAATAAACTGAACAAGGTGATAGCCGGCCTGGTCTAAAAGCCAGTTCACGGTTTTATAGTGTTGTTTATAAATCAATGTCGGATGGTCTTTTATTGTATCAAGAACGCCTTCTGAAATGGGATAGCCAAATACGACCACCCTGGGGTATCTATATCTTATCTCAAGCAGTTCTATTTTATCTGGAATATTCCCGAAGCCGATAATTTTTATATTATATCTTCGTAGAAATTCTTTTATCTCCTGTTTTACAGACATCTATCGTCTTTAGAAATTGTGGACTTGGCGGTTCTGTGAAGAGCACAAAATTCTGGGTAAAAAACCGCACTTGCTGAGTTAATCCTTACCAATTCTCAATCCTCGGTGAGGTCTTTAAATTCTTCTTCTATTTCCTTATCAACTTTTTCCTGCTTCTCTTCTAAGATGTTTTCCTGTTTAGACCGGGAGTTAAGAGATGTTTCGATCGCCGGTTCAGCAAAGTCTTCTTCCCTGGGTAATTCGCTAAGGTCTTTAATCCCAAAATGGCGCAAGAATTTGTCTGTGGTCACATATCTTATCGGTCTACCCGGTGTCGGCAGCCTGCCGCAGGTCTTTATCAAACCTTTCTCTAATAGACTTTCAATTATGTATGAACAATCAACCCCCCTTGCCTTTTCTACCTCTGCGCGGGTAATGGGCTGATGGTAGGCAATAATTGCCAGTGTCTCAAGCGCTGCCTTTGATAATTTTTCTTTTTTCTGCTTTAATTTACCCACATAATCAGCATATTCAGGAAGGGTGTATATCTGGTAGCCGCCCGCAACTTCTTTAATTTCAAATGCCCTGCCTGTTTGTTTGTATTCTTCGTTTAGAATTTCAAGGTTCCTCTTGACTTCTTCTTCAGGACAATTGATAATACCAGCGATCCGCTCCAGACTGAGCGGAGTATCGGTTGCTATCAATAATGCCTCAATGATTTGCTTCATAGAGTTCTATCAATTTAGAGACTATTTTATCCCAATTAAATCTCTCGTCAATATCTTTTTTTGCATTAAAGCTGAGCCTTCTGTAAAGTTCTTTATCACAAGCAAGTTCTTTTATTGCCCGGGCAAGTTCCTGGGAATCATTATCCTTAACCAGTATACCATTATGGCCATTTATCACTACATCGGTTATTCCACCTACATTGGAAGCGATTACCGGCTTGGAATAACTCATCGCTTCAATCATCACCACTCCCAGCCCTTCGGTATCACCGTGTTTATCATAAATTGCAGGCAGTACGAAAAAACTGCAGGTTTTATAATAATTATGCAAATCTTCCTTGGAGACCCAGCCAGTAAATTTTACTCTTTCACCCAATCCATAATCCTGGCTCATCTTCTCCCATTTTTTTCTCTCCGGACCATCACCAACAATGACAAGATTGTGTGGTATCTCGGTATGTATCTTTCTGAATGCCTCTATCAAGACATTAACCCCTTTTCTTTCAACATGCCGGCCAACGAAAAGAATAAAATTTTCATCGGTGACCGCCCCGGATTGTGCATCGACGGTAATACTGAAAGGGATTATTGTAATTCCTTTTTTTACAATCCCCTTCAATTCGCTGGCAGTATGGTTTGAAATTGCAGTAATAACATCAGCACGATTTATAAGCCAGGAAAAAGATTTGATGAAAGATGGAAATTTCTTCTTCAACCAGCGAATTTCAAGACCATAGAATGTTGCAAAAATTTTGCAACGTGATACAGCCTTTGCCATAATCCCGAACAAAATATGGGGAAATGGCCAGTTTATATGGACAATATCGAATTTTCTTGCACGCAATAGTCTGGCGATTGCGATCATGCCAGAAATTATATAAAAAAGACTCAACAAGACATTGAATCCACCTCTGCTAAATCTATCCACCGCTGTCTCCTCATGGGTCAGCCTTTCATATTTTTTGAAAAAATATCGGAATCTGAAGACTGGTATTCCATTATAAATTTGATTTTTCAATCCCATATAAGAAGATGTAAACACTGAAATATCTATCCCATATTTCATAAGCCTTTCAATCAATTCAATCATCCATGGTGTTATAACATCGTCTCTGTGTCGTGGAAAAGCAGTGGTAACAAAAAGAACTTTTATCTTTTTATCTTCCACTTCACAATATTCCATATTGCCTGGATGCCATCCTTAACACCGATTTTCTTTCCCACAGTTCTGCCCTGATAGGAAATTGGCACTTCAAAAATTTTTACACCCTTTCTTAATAGTTTGCAGGTTATCTCCGGCTCTATCTCAAACCTTGAAGAAACCAGATTCAAACTTTGCATCAAATTTCGGTCTATCATTTTATAACAGGTTTCCATATCAGTGATATGACCTTTAAAGAATAAATTGGTCAGCAGGGTTAAAAACCTGTTGGCAAAATAACTCTTTTTCAGAAATTTACCTTTACCGAGAATCCTCGAACCATAGACGACTTTAGTTTTGCCCGTGATGATCGGCTCAATAAGCTTCGGGTAATCGGCTGGCGAATATTCTAAATCCGCATCCTGGATAATTACCAAATCGCCCGTGGCGTATTGTAAACCACTCCGAATAGCTGCGCCTTTTCCCTTATTCTTTTCATGAAATATCACTTTCACACCGGTCAATTTTTTTAAATACTCCCTTGTCCCATCCGTAGAAAAGTCATCCACGATTATAATCTCTTTATTCACATCAACCGATTTCACTTCATTAAGCAGTTTTTCAATATTCTCTACTTCATTATAAACCGGAATTATGACCGAAAGAATGAAATCCTTTGGCACTTTTAAATTATAGCAAAAAATGTGCCAATGTCAATTGAAGAAAAAATCATTCCGGCACTGTTGACATTCACCTTGGTTTGAATAAAATCATTCATGGAATTAACCAAATTCACTGAAAAAGACCATAAAAGCTGGGAAGAGTTTGTAAAAAGTGCAAATAATGGCACAATTTTTCATACTTTAAAGTTTTTAAGTTACCATCCACCAGAGCGGTTCAAAAACTATCACTTGCTGATTAAAGAAAAAAATAACATCGTCGCCCTGTTCCCCGCTGTGATTGAAGATAAAACGGTTATCTCTCACAAGGGTGCTTCATATGGTGGCTTTGTGCTAAAATCAGGACTGGGTATTCACGACATCTACCTTTGTGTATCCCATCTAATTGAATTCTTAAAAAAAGATGGTATTAAAAAGATTATCCTCACCCAGACTCCACTTGTCTATTATCGTGAACCGAATCAATATATTGATTTTGCACTGATGAAACATGGTTTCAGATACCGGAAAAGAGAAATTACTGCAGTCATACCCCTTGACTGTGCTGAACCCCTGCTAACCTTTCATCCTGATGCCCGTCGTTCCACCAAAAAGGCAATAAGGGAAGGAGTGCAGGTAAGAATCTCGGATGATTATGCTCAATATTATGAGATATTAAAAAACAATCTCAGCATGCGACACAATGTTTCACCAACCCATACCCTTCAGGAATTATTAAAATTGAAGAATATGTTTCCCGATGATATAATCCTCTTTGGTGCTTATCTTAAGAACAAGATGATCGGCGGGATGGTCTTGTTTGTGGCGAATCCAAGGGTAATCCTTGCTTTCTATATAAGCCACGATAATCAATATCAGGCATACCGGCCGGTTAATTTATTATTCTATGAAGTGATCAAATGGGGAAGATTAAAAGGGTTCAAATATCTTGATTTAGGTACATTCACATTGAATATGGAACCAAACTGGGGACTCGGCAGATTCAAAGAAAATTTCAATGCCCGGGGATTCTTGAGGGATACGTATGAAAAAGAGTTATAACATCAAATCAAATACCCTCTTTCAAGCATTGAATCCCGAACAGGTCTTTAATTTGAATTTTTATTTATCTTCGTGAATAAAGGCAATATCTCAGTTGCAGCAAGCAAACTTTATTACATTACGGAAACTACATAATATTTCTAATCAGACCGCCTATGACTCTGAACCCTGGTCCAAAATTTTTACCATGTCCTTCATGAAGAGCCAAAAGTTTTTTGCGTTTCTCATCAATCTCTTTAATAAACAGGAATTGATTAAGGTCTGCTTCAGCTACTGTTCACCTGCCTGTTTCAAAAAGTCTTTTCGCTGCATTCAAACCACACTTCTGGAATCTATTATACGCCTTTGCAGCACGAATTTTAATATCATCTCCGCTCTCCAGTGCTATCCAGCCATCAATGGCGGATTTCAAAGTATAAGCTTCAGGAGCGAGCAAGCCAGTTGTCCACAATAAGGGATAACCACCAAGCGAATCCAGAATATCATAAAAAGTATTTTTACTCAAACAGGCAAGGATAATCACATCTTTAGGATCTTTATCTTTTGCAGGTTCAGGTAAACTATCGAGGCTGAAATCTAATAATCCATTATGTCCCACATAACAGACAAGCTGGGCAACCACTCCATTTTTAAAATCTAAATCTGCTCCATCCATTAATTGATTCTCAAATCGTAGTATCGTATCCTTTGCAACCGCACATAGAAAATCAAAGATTGCTTCTTTTATCGCACTTCCCCTGTATGCATCAGCAATTAGATAGATATTTTTGCCCTTTCTTTTGAAAATACATCGTTCAAGAACATTCTTACTGATATTCGTATCACTTGCTATCATTTGCCATTCGTTGCTTTTCTTAAAATATGTCTTCACACCCCCACTTGCACCCCAGTATAAATTATTCTTCGGGTCATCACCATTGCCAAGTTCTGGTGGCACCGGCACAATCCCCTGATATTTGTTATCACACAGTGCAACAATCGTATAAATAAAAATGGGCTTGTTATCTGCCATTAATTTCTGCAAATTCTTAATAATTTCATCTCGTGGTTCACCAAATCTCGTAACAAAAATCGCATCAAAATAGATATCATTTAAAGGTTCAATCACAACTTTATCCCCGGGCTTTGCGTTCAGGCATAACGCAACTCGGTTTGAATCAAAACCTGCAAAAATTCCCATATGCCATACCCAGTATGGGATACTATCTATATTTACCAGCGGAACATCAGTATCATAAACTTTCTCTTTTACCAAGAAATATATCACATCTCCATTCTTTAGTTTTTCTACTTTCAGATTTTCTTTTAACACGCCATCCAGTCCTTTCACCGGTTTTCCCAATTTACCACTTGCAACCAGTTTTGAAGGTAGAACACTCAATTCCCGCCAGTCCCTGCCTGTAATATCTTTATAAGCAAGAAACAATAATCCCATACAATCCAATCTCTCTTTAGACCTTCCACCCCACACAAACGGCACACCAAGATATTTTTTCCCCGCCTGGAGAAATTTTTCATTCACTGCTGTATTAATGGGTCCAATTGTTTCTTGGATAACAAGAGATGTTATGATGACAAATAATATCAGAAATCTAATCGGAAAATTGCTGATTTTATGAATATGCATCTAAAACTCCATTTACATACTCAATTCAGTCATTTTTAATATTTTCTGTCTGCAAACCACGAGCGTGTTTGCAAGAGATTTGTTGATAATACTACTTCGTTTGTACATTTTATAAATTTTAATTTTCGTAATGAAACTCGTATCAATTCCTCCTCACATCTTCTTAAAACCCAGTCTTCTTTATTCATTAGTATATCCACCAACACTATATAGTCAATAGTCCGCCAGGTTTTGTTACAAATAGTAAGTCCATCAATAATTCTGTGGCATCTTTAATTTAAAGAAAATTATACCGACGATTAATTCCTGCTGTTTAGCGTTTAAAATTT
>JAOAFX010000004.1 GCA_026416055.1 Caldifarciminota bacterium | reverse complement strand
GCTCAATCCATTAAACTTCTTTTATACATGCCAGGGCGTTGATATCTTTTTTATCTATCACCCCTTGAATCATTTTGTTAATCCCGTTATCAGAGATTATAAAATCATTGCGACCGGTGATTTCTTTTATTCTGTCCATGACCGATTGAATATCTGCATCACAAAATAGTAATATCGTCACTTTTTGCCCATCGCTAAATTTAGTAAATAACGAAGAAATCTTATATGCCGGCTGATAGATGCCAAACCGCACCAACTTTGGGACATGAAAGGAGTAAATCTCTCTGTGCCTTTGAGTATAGAGAAACAACAAAGCCATAATTGGGAATATAAAAATGGACTTTTGAACCGATCGACTCCAGATAATTTTTTTCTTTTCCATAAATCGGTCCGGAAAACTGGACAATATAATAACCAGTCTCATCCTCCTGATATTGAGCCTTTAATTCCGAAGGTAAATCAGGCTCACCAGTCTTACCTAAAAGTCTTGTGTCAAATGAGATGCCATTGGAGAAGAGAATCTTTGCTCTATCTCCATAAACTTCGGGAATATATTGCCCTTTTACGACTGAACCAAAAACAGGGATGAAATCTGAACCGATAGCAATACTTACCATTATTGCTACAAACAACAGATTCCTCATTTTCATGAACTCCTCCCTTAATTTTTATTATATTTTCCAGAACATAGATTTCAAGGACCTAGACTGAAGATTATCATTTCTACAATTGTTGAAATGATGAAATGATGATTTCTCATTGTATTATTATGATTTTTTCAGTAAGAGTTCTTTCTGGTGTCTGTAGCTGGACGAAATAGATGCCGCTGCAGAGGTTTTGATTCAGCAATAGGTCAAATATAGGATCAGGCTTTAGCCTTGCGTTTTCTTATTACAAACATGAAGATTTTTACTACGATCTATGTAAAATTTTTTTAAATGTCGAATAATTCTGTAAAAAAATTTACAAGCAAGCTTGACCACTACAATAAAAATGGTAATTGTTTATGGGCAGGAATGCGGGTATTTTAATTTGTAGTTCTGTATTTTAAGCGTTGTTTTACCGCCAGACGCCATAGTCCCAGTGGGATGTAAAATCCCAGAAGTGCAAAGATGGTCACAACGGTGATTATCATGCCTACAAGGAATGGAGTGGAGCGGTATTCAAATATGACTTTATGTGAACCTTCTGGTAAATAGACTGCACGGAAAGTATAATTGGCACGAAGTAGTTTTTCTTTTTTTCCGTCAACATAGACCTGCCAGTCCGGATGCCAGTTATCAATCAACAGCAGAAAACCAGGATGGGGTGAAGTCGTTTCTATAATTATTTGATTTGGCGAATATTTTTTTATCACTGCCTCAACCAGTGGCAATTTTTCGCCGGGATGGGGATAGCCCGCACTATCCTCTAATATGACATGCTCTCTTGGATTATACTGTGGTGATTTCATATATTCAAGGATTTTATCTGCAGGTAATACCACATAATCTGGAATTATACACGCCCTGGGAAGGACACTATCGTTCTGATATACAGTATGTTGCTGACCCCTGAAAACAGGACGGAATCTCGAAAGGTAACTTTTTATCATCAAGATAATCCTTTGTGAATTCGGGTCATAGCCTGATATGTTTTCAGGTAGGTTCGGTGCAATGATATATTTCAGGTTGAGAATATCCACAAATTTTGGATATTGGATTAAATTCTGGGGATTGAACATCACACTCATTCCTGCACCGATCAATTCCTGATAGCGCTGGATGGGATTGGCAATATAACCTCCTGCACTCTGAATATTGTGGTATAAGAGATAGGAATCACGGTCATGTTCTCCACGCGTACCATACTGAAATGGAAAAACCCTGAAGACTGTTTTATCGTTCTTTAAGAAATTAACCACATCATCTGCTTTATAGTACACTTCAGGAGCCGGTCCTGATGGAAGATACTTTGCCATCACCGGTAATTGATGGATAAGGGTGATAGCGGAGAATATCAAAGTGGTGGTCGGCAATGCGAATTTTTTGGTGATTGATAAATAGCTAAAAATAGCCACAATAACTGCTATCGTAAGACTTAAAAGTGCATTATTATAATAAGAAGATAGATTTCTTTTAAAATAAAAAATCTTTTGCCCGGCTGCGGATTCAGCAATTGCGGGTGCGAGTAGAAACATAATGATTATCAAAGAAAGTGTAAGAATAATTGTAGTCCATATGAACTTTTTTTTATCAATATTTTTCTGAATAATAACTTCTTCAAAGCCGATGGTGCCGATGACAATTAAACTGAATGACACAAGATAGAAGGCAAGACCAGGTGCCCTCATCAATTTGAATCCCGGGATGAGTTCATAGAATAAGCGGTGGACGAATGTTGCTCCACCAAATGAATATAATAAGGCAACTAATCCTGTGAATAAAAAGAATTTCAGATAATTTTTTTTCCAGCAGAAAAGTAATGCAAATACAACAAAGATTATCATCACTACACCAAAAAATTCAGTATGGAGTTTCATCGGATTTTTACTCCAGTAATTTTCTATTCCACCGGAAAAATTGTGCACAAGTAAGTCAAAGATTTCTATCGGCGGTAGATTCCAGCTTGCAGCATATTCATATCCACGCTCAATTCCCCTTGCTACTGCCTTCATACCACCGATGACCGGAAACCATATAACAGCCATGAGCAAAAAAATGAGAATGATTGAAAACATACCATAGCCAATGATTTTGATATAATCCTTTTTACCCAAATCTTTTCTTTTGGTGATGAGAAAATGTATTACATAGGCAACAAGCACAATGAGACTGTAGTATGTAATCTGAAAATGTCCCTGATAAAAGGCAAAGGCGATGCTAGTTCCCAGTAGAACAAAGTGGTTGATTTTTTTAGTGTTCAAGGCACGATGCAGAAGGAATAATATCAAACCGAATAAGGCGACACTTGCTGCCCTTCCTGTGTGCCCAGCTTCAGGAGTGGTTGCGAGATTACCTATCCATTGATAGACAAAGGCACCAAATACCGCTGAATATTTTGAAAGCCCAATTTCTTTCAGGTAAAGATACATTCCAAGACCGGCAATGAAAAAGAGAATAATAAATATCAGACAATGGACGATCTGAGGTGGAAAGAGATATTTTAACTGGGCAAGGGGTGCTAATTGTCCACCCACTGGTGCACCCAGTGCAGGAAATCCACCGAAGACCATTGGATACCATAAGACAAATCCACCATGCTCAATTGAATATTTTTCAAATGGATAACCATCAAGAAGATAATCAGAACCCGCAATCATTCGCTCCATTGAAAGAAACGGAGAAAAGTAAATAAGGGGTAATAGAAATAAAAGTATTAATATCAATTTCTCCCAGTGAACATCTATGAAATTGGTGGCGGTTACCTTCTTCTTATCTTTCTTTGCCATGAAAAAGTATAATCAGATTATCTGTGAAGTCAAGTTTAACTTTTTTACTCTTGACTTTTTCCTTTCAGAAATTATAATATATGTGTAAAATTATGGAAAGAAAAGGTTCAAACTTATACCACAGTCTTGAAGTAAGTCCGGGCCTCATGTATTCACTAACATACTATTTGAAATTGCTGGAGATGCCCAACATTGAACTTGAAGTTCTCGTGAGACAGGAACTGGATACCAATCCCATGCTTGAAGAGGTTGAGGAAATATTACAGGAATCTACTGAAGTTGAGTCCGATGCCAGCGCGCAAAATGAAGATTTTGATCTACTTGATTTTTATGCCCGCGAGGATTTTGTCCCAGAGGGTGGGACAGTTGAAGAACAATTAGACCTTTTTGAAAATACACCAGCCCAGAATGATAAACTCTATGACCATCTTATGCGTCAGGCCGAGAGAAGGTTTACCGGTAAGGAACTTGAGATTGCGGAATTGATAATATCCAATATTGAGGATGATGGTTACCTTACAATTTCACCAGAAGAACTTGCGAAGGAAGGCTATAACCTGGAGGAAATAGAAAAGGTGCGGAAGGAAATACAATTCTTTGATCCGGTCGGTTGTGCCTGGCGTGATGTGCGTGAACCACTTCTGGCACAATTGAGACATCTTGGCTATCCACCCGATTCAGTAGAATGCATTCTGGTCCGAGATTATTTGAAAAATCTACGGAGTGGAAGCATAAGAGATTGTCTTTCTGCGTTAAATATTGATGAAACCCGGTTCAATAAGGCAAAGGCCGTGATTATGAAACTTGACCCCAAACCAGGTTTGCAGTATTCCTCTGTTGATTCTCCATACGTCTATCCTGATTTTATTGTTTTCTGGCGTGATAATGACCTTGACGTCCGTTTGAATGATGAGAACTTACCGAGGATAAGAATAAAGAGAGAGTATCTTGAGAAGGTGAATCAAAATAGTGAAGATGCAGAATTTATAAGACAGAAGCTGAAATCAGCCTATAACTTGATTCGTGCCATTGAAAAACGGCGCAGTACCCTCACCCGGATTATGAGGATGCTCCTTGAATATCAAAAAGAATATTTTTTAAAAGGTGAAAGCTTTTTGAAGTCTATCACTATTGTGGATTTTGCAAAGCAACTGGGTGTTAATCCATCAACCGTATCCAGGGCTATTGCCAATAAGTATCTTGAATCACCCCGTGGCATTCATAAATTGAAATTCTTTTTCTCAGCACCGGTGGGAAAGAGTGATAAGACCTTTATCTTTGAAAAAATAAAAGAAGCAATTCAAAATGAAGATAAAACATCACCCCTTTCTGATGCCCAGATTGCAAAAAAACTGGCACGCATGGGCATCGTTATTTCGCGCCGCACAGTTACCAAATACCGTGAAATGCTAAACATCCCAGCCCACAACTTGAGAAGGACTGGGAACAATTATTAAGTTGACTACCACCAGAATTGCAATATCCAGAAAGGAGAATTAATGGATGGATACTATCGTTTTCCAAGCATAAATAAAGACAGAATTGTTTTCGTCTGTGAAGATGATCTGTGGAGTGTGCCGATAAATGGTGGTATTGCCTATCGTTTAACCTCTAATCTGGGCAGGATAGCACACTGTAGTATTTCACCCGATGGAGAATATATTGCATTCACCGGAAGGGAAGAAGGTCAGAATGAAGTGTATTGTATTTCAATAAAAGGTGGACCAGCAAGGAGACTGACATTTCTCGGTGCTAATACTGTAGTCCGTGGATGGACCAGAGATGGTAGTAGAATAATCTTTGCCAGTGATACAGGTCAGTGGTATCCTGGTTTTATGTACCTTTACACGGTTGATAAAAATAAGGATATTCCAGAGATGATAAAGGTAGGACCAGCACGAACGATTTCTTTTGGACCCAAAAAGGGTGTAGTCATTGGCAGGAATACTGCAGACCCGGCGCGCTGGAAAAGGTATCGTGGAGGAACGGTCGGGGAAATATGGATCGACCCAGACGAAAATGGCAATTTCAGAAAACTTGTTAATTTAAAGGGTAATCTTGCTGATCCTATGTGGATAAATGATAGAATATATTTTATCTCTGACCATGAAGGGATTGGAAATATATATTCCTGCGACATTAAGGGTAAGGACTTAAAAAAGCATACCAACCACCGTGATTTTTATGTGCGTAATGCCAAGACCGACGGGAAGAATATTGTTTACCACTCTGGTGGAGATATCTATGTTTTACATACTGATACTGACCGTGTAGAAAAAATAAAGATAGACTTTCGTAGCCCCAGGGTTCAGACCCAGCGGAAATATGTCGATGCGAGTAAATACCTCGAAGATTACGGGGTTCATCCTGAAGGTAAGGCGCTAACCATTACCAGCCGGGGGAAGGTTTTTTCCATGGCAAACTGGGAAGGACCGGTCTTACAGCATGGTGAAACAAAAGGTGCACGCTATCGTCTGGGCAGATATTTATATGATGGAAAGAAAGTCATTGTGGTTACAGATGAAAAAGGTGAAGATTCCCTGCAAATTTATGATACAGAAAAAAACAGGGTGATACCACTGCCATTGCTCGATATTGGTAGACCTATAGAACTTGAACCATCACCAAAGGAATTGCTCGTAGCGCTTACCAATCATCGCAATGAACTGATAATTGTAAATTTAAAGACAAAGAAGCGTTTCATAATCGATAAGAGCAAATACCGGAGGATAAGCGGTATTACCTGGTCGCCAGATGGAATATGGCTTGCATATTCTTTTGCTGATTCGGAACGGACTACATGTATCAAACTTGCTGATGTCTATAAAAAGAAAACATATTTTGCGACAAGAAGTGTTTTATACGATTTTGCTCCAAGTTTTGACCCTGAGGGCAAATACCTTTATTTTTTGTCAGCGCGACATTTCGACCCTGTATATGATACAATGCAGTTTGAACTTTCATTTCCAGCCCACATCAAACCATATTTAATATTACTGCGCAAAGACTTACCCGACCCGTTCAAATATTCAAGACCGGTTCCCATAGCGCTTGATACCGGGGGTGCGGTTTCTCAAGAGGATAAGAAAAAACTCTCCAGAAAAATTAAGATTGACATCGATGGAATTACAGAAAGGATTCTGCCTTTACCGGTTGCAAATGGAATATACAAGCAAATTTGTGGTATAAAGGACAAAGTCCTTTTTTCTACTTTTCCAATCAAAGGTGGAAAATCAGGGTGGTTTTCTGATGAAATACCCGCTGATGGTACAATCTCTTTTTATGACTTCAAAGAGCAAAAAGAGGGAGTAATTGTCAGTGGTATAACTGATTTCAAGGTTGCCAAGAAAGATGATATAATAATCTATCGCTCCAGGGACAGACTGCGGGTAGTAAAGCCCATTGAAAAGGTAGAACAAAAACTTGAAAAACAGCCACCTGGAATAAAGAGCGGTTATATCGATCTCTCAAGAATTAAACTTCTCGTGGAACCGACCTTGGAGTGGCAGCAGATGTATCGTGATGCCTGGCGTTTGCAGAGAGATCATTTCTGGACTAAAGATATGTCAGGGGTTGACTGGAAAAAAGTTTATGAAAAATATCTGCCTTTGCTTAATAGAATCGGTACCCGTAGTGAATTTTCAGATTTGATCTGGGAGATGCAGGGTGAGCTGGGGACCTCCCATGCTTATGAATTTGGTGGTGATTATAGAGAAGAACCGAAATATACCCAGGGATTTCTGGGTGCAGATATCGTCTATGATAGGAGAAGAGGGGTTTACAAAATTGCGAAGATTCTGAGGGGAGATCCCTGGGTCCCAGATGCTACTTCGCCTTTACTCGCCCCTGGTTTGAATATCAAAGAAGGAGACCTTTTACTGGAAATAAATGGAGTCCGAGTGAATAAAGATATTCTACCCGGAGAACTCCTTGTCAATCGTGCCGGTTCTGAAATTACAATCACCATCGCCAGTCCTGGAGGTAAGAATGTCCGGAGACTCTCAGTAAAAACATTATCTGATGAGACATCGGCGCGTTATCGAGAATGGGTTGAGCAGAATCGCGAACTTGTCCATCGTTTGAGTAATAATAAAATTGGCTATGTCCATATCCCTGATATGGGACCCTGGGGTTATGCTGAATTCCATCGTTATTTTTTAAGTGAAATAAAATATAGCGGACTGATTGTGGATGTACGATTTAATCGCGGTGGGCATGTATCACAACTACTCCTTGAAAGGCTCAGGAGAAAAAGGATTGGATATGATATTACAAGATGGAGCACACCAGAACCCTATCCGGTGGAATCAGTTCTCGGACCGATTGTGGCGATAACGAATGAATATGCAGGTTCAGATGGAGATATCTTCAGCCACGGATTTAAATTATACAGAATCGGTCCCTTGATAGGTAAAAGAACCTGGGGCGGTGTCATTGGTATTTCTCCATATTATCGTCTTTCCGACGGCGGTTTAACAACCCAGCCAGAATATTCTTTCTGGTTTCTTGATGTTGGTTGGGGTGTTGAAAATTACGGAACTGAGCCAGATATAGAAGTAGATATCACTCCTCAGGATTATGTGAAAGGCAAGGATACTCAACTTCTTGCTGCAGTGCGGGAGTGCCTAAGATTGATTAGAAAAACAAAGCCACAAATTCCAAAATTCGGAAAAAAACCCTTGCTAAAACTGCCCTGGTAAATAAAAAGCCCCTCTTTTTTTATGAGGGGCTTTTTAAATTTATCGAGGATTATTCCAGAACGTAAATATTCCTCTTTTCACAAATCTCTTTTAATTCCTTGGGCCAGACAGATACACTCACTTCACCGAGATGGGCAGTTCTCAGGATATACATATAGGTCCTCGATTGACCGATACCGCCACCGATGCTCAGAGGTATCTTATCATTGAGAATTGCCTGATGATAGGGGAACTTTAAGAAGTGGAGTTGTCCGGTGATCTCAAGCTGTTTTTTTAAGGTTTCTTTCGTGACCCTGATGCCCATGGAAGACAATTCATGCCTTCTTCTAGTCACCGGATTCCAGACTAAAATATCACCATTCAATCCATGCATCGGTCTTCCATCTTCTGAGACGGTTTCAGTTACCCAGTCATCGTAGTCAGCAGCCCTCATCTCATGGGGATAGCCATCTTTTAATGTCCAGCCTATACCGATAATAAAAATTGCCGGATACTTTTGTAAAACCAGGGTTTCACGCTGTTTCCGGGGCAAGTCAGGATACATATCAAGTATATCCTCAGCATGGAGAAATTTTATTTCTTCAGGGAAGTCCATGTATTTAGAGGTACGGAGTTGAGGCCAGTTTTCCTGGGCGAATTTCGCAGCACCATAAATAACTTTCCAGATTTTTCTCACCGTCTCTTTCAGATAATCTAAATTCCTCTGCTCAGGGGTAATGACTTTTTCCCAATCCCACTGGTCAACATAACAAGAATGGTCATGGTCCATGAAATAGTCTTTTCTAACTGCTCTCATGTCTGTACATATTCCTTCACCAGGTTTACAGCCAAACTGTGCCAGTGCCATCCTTTTCCACTTTGTTGCTGCCTGAACAATCTGTGCTTCAATCGGTTTTTTTAACCCGAGGCCGCACTTGAATTCAATCGGTGTTCTAGAGCCATCACGGTCGAGATAATCATTTACACCGCTCTCTTTTGTAACTATTAAAGGAACCTGGACCATTGTGAGATTCAGTTCTTTGCATAGATTTTTCTCAATATATTCTTTTACCGCAAATAACGCCCTCATTCTCTCCAGTGGTGGAAGCAGGGGTTTATAATCATTGGGCAATATCTTTTCCACTTCCTCATATGTACTTACACCAGGCCCTGCAAGATCTGCCTCTTTCCCTGTTTTAGTTGATTTCTTTTTTATAATTTTGACCTTGGCTTTTTTCTTGGGCATTTTGACTCCTCCTTTCATTCAATTAATTTTTTAAATTTTAGATTTGCAATCAAGATTTACATATTATCCATAAAAATTTGAAAATGTCAACAGAGCGATTTAAATAAAAAATTATTTTAATTTCTCAGGCTGAAGCCTGTGGTTCTTTAATAATTCTCGTAAGGCAAGGCGTAGTCTTACAATCATCAGGTCGAATGCAGGGCAAGGCTTTAACCTTGCTTTTTATTAATGCATACCTGAAAGGTTTGCGCTACATTTTTATGATTTCTTAATGTAGGGGCACGGCTTTCAGCCCTGTGATTCTTTTGCATTTTTTTCTTGATTGTTTATCATATCTGAATAAAATGGAGATATGAAAGAAATCTTAATCTTGTTGCTTTTTGCTGGACTGTTATTCAGTGATACATTGAGAATTGTGGCGGTCGGCGATATCATGATGGGGACGACATATCCTGAAGTCAGGTTGCCACCAGATGATGGAAAGAAAATATTTACTGTTGTTGCTGAAATTTTAAAAGACGCGGATTTAACCATGGGCAATCTTGAAGGACCACTAACTGATAAAGGAGAATGTACAAAGAAGATTGAAAAAGGAAAAGTCTATGCTTTCCGGACGCCGCCCCGCTATGCTCAATATCTTGCTGAAGCCGGATTTGATTTTATGAATCTGAAGAACAATCATATAAATGATTTCGGTACAGAAGGGTTGACTTCAACAATACACGCCCTTAATGAATGGGGAATACAGTATGGCACAGACGAAAAAAACGGAGAATTTATAGTCAAAAACCGAAAAATTTGTATCATTTCCTTTTCTCAGGCACCCTGGGGTAATTCAATACTTGATATTTCCGGTGCCCAGAGGACTGTTGCCCAGAAGGCGAAAGAGTATGATATCGTGATCGTTACTTTCCACGGTGGTGGTGAGGGAACAAATTTTCTCCATACGAAAGACACTATTGAATATTTTCTTGGACAGCCAAGGGGTAATGTGGTAAAATTTTCAAGGGCAGTCATTGATAGCGGGGCAGATTTAGTCTGGGGGCATGGTCCCCATGTGCCAAGGGCGATTGAAATATATAAAGACCGTCTGATTGCTTACAGTCTGGGTAATTTCTTTACTTATGGGTTCAATATTGAAGGTTGCAGGGGTTATGCACCGATTTTGAGGGTTGCCCTTGATTCCACAGGCATTTTTATTGAAGGTGAGATAATTTCAGCAGTACAGAGACCCGGCGGGATTCTTGAAATAGACTCACTCCAATGTGCCTTCAATCTTATAAAAAATTTGAGCCTTGAAGATTTTCCTGAAACTGCTCCTGCCTTTACAAAGGATGGCAAGATATTGAGCAGAAGAAGAGATGTATCACCCCTTGACAAATAAAAAATATTGGATAAAATAATAAAATTATCAAGGAGGTATGATGAGAAAAATTCTTGCTATAATGGCGGCGGTAATGTTATTTGTCGCCTGCGACTTTGCCAGAGAGTCTGTGGAACTGAAGCCAGATATAGAGGTTACTTTTATTAATCCAGTGGCAGCACCAGTAGATGGTGGTGGGTTTGCCGAGATTGAAGAAATAAAATTCGTTGCCAAGAATTCCGTCGATTGCACGGTGAAACAAGTGGTATGGGAGTACTATGCAAAAGACGGTACAAGATTCTTCGGACCTTTTGAAATTCCGATATATGTGAAAGTACAGGGAATTGTTGAGCCAGCAGAAGTGGATACATCTATCCTTGAAAATATGCCATTACCTGTTGATACAGTCCTTATCTACTTAACAAGCACCAATACCTATGAGGCAAAGGCGCAGATTTCATTCATTGCTTATGACGATTACTATGGAACAAGGACCGATACCGCTCAATGTCAATTTGGTTTATACAGAAATCCATAGAATTGATATTGAACAGAAATGTAGGGGACTGAAAAGTCCCCTATTTATTTTTGCAGAATAAACCTGTCGCTACACTTTAAAAACAGTTAAACCCTGAATACCTTTTTTACTGCCTCTTCAAGTATATCGAGCCCTGTTTGGAGTTCTTCTTCGTTTATTACGAGCGGGGGGATAAGCCTTATTGCTGTCTCACCGGCACCGAGTATCAATAACCCCTGTTTAAATGCCTCATAAACAACCCCATCCCTTTTATCTTTTACCGGAGTTTTGGTCTTTTTATCCGATACGAATTCAATCCCGAGCATCAAGCCCTTTCCACGAACATCGCCGATAAAATCATACCTCTCTTTCCATTCATTCAATCTTTTCAGGGCAATTTCTCCAAGCCTTGCTGCATTATCAATCAAGCCATTTTCCAGTAATTCAATCGTCTTCAATGCCGATACACAGGATACGGGATTGCCGCCAAAGGTTGAAGCATGTGCACCTGGTGGCCAGTCCATCAGACTGCTATTTGCAACACATACTCCGAGTGGTAATCCTGAAGCAATACCTTTTGCAATGCAGTACATATCTGCTTTTGTGTTGAAGTGTTCAATCGCAAACATTTTGCCAGTTCTTCCCATACCGGTTTGCACCTCATCATCAACCAGAATTATATCATAATCATTACACAACTTTCTCAATGCCGGAAGGAAGCCATCGGGTGGTACGACATATCCACCTTCGCCCTGAATCGGTTCTACAAATATCGCAGAGACTTCTTCAGGAGGCGCAACTTTTTTGAAGACAACTTCTTCAATATATTTCACACATTCAAGATTACAGGAAGGGTAGGAAAGGTTAAAAGGACAGCGATAACAATACGCATAAGGCACATGTGTTACATCAGGCAATAACGGACCAAAAAATCTTCTCTGTCCAGCCTTTGATGAGGTTAAAGATAAAGCACCGAATGTCCGACCATGGAATGCACCGGTAAAAGCGATATACCTGGGCCGCCGGGTCTGATAACGGGCAAGTTTCATCGCACATTCTATAGCTTCAGCACCCGAATTGCCAAAGAAAACTCTTTTATTCTTGCCGCCCGGAGCAATTTCAGCGAGTTTTTCTGCAAGGTCTATTTGATATGGATAATAGAAATCAGTTCCCGACATGTGGAGCAATTTTTCTGCCTGTTCCTTGATTACTTTTACAATCTCAGGATGGCAGTGACCAGTGGCAAGAACCGCAATACCTGAAGAGAAATCCAGAAATTCATTTCCATCAACATCGGTGACCCATACTCCACTGCCTTTTTCAATCACTGCTGGATAAGCCCTGGTATAAGAAGGTGAGATATATTTCGAATCCCTTCTTAAAAATTCTTTTGCTTTAGGACCTGGTAAATCAGTAATTATTCTCGGTCTTTTCATTTTTAAATGAAAAGCCTCTCAGGGATTCATTCATTCCAGGTGTCTATCTGTGCTCTCTGCAGTGTTCCCGAGTAATCAATATAGACAGTTTTTACTTCCGTAAATATCTCATAGGCAGTCCAGCCACCCTCACGGTGTCCATTACCGGTATTCTTCATGCCGCCAAACGGAAGATGGCATTCTGCACCGATTGTGGGGGCATTGATATAAACAATACCGGTCTCTGCAAGTTCTATCGCCTTCTGAGCCTTGTTCAGGTCATTCGTATATATACTTGAAGATAACCCATAGGTTGTCCCATTGAGAATTTTTATTGCTTCTTCAAAATCCTTTGCCTTGATTACTGAAAGAACAGGACCGAAAATTTCTTCCTGCGCGATTCTCATTGTGGGTAGAACATCAATAAATACCGTGGGTTTATAA
This sequence comes from Caldifarciminota bacterium, assembly GCA_026416055.1. GTDB lineage: Bacteria > Hydrothermota > Tepidihabitantia > SM23-42 > JAOAFX01 > JAOAFX01. The sequence continues at coordinate 43,926 of JAOAFX010000004.1, read as the reverse complement.
AACCATCCCTTGGCACATTCACCTTCAGTATATGGTTCACCACCGGTCAATAATTTAGCCCCTTCCTTTTTCCCAATTTCAACATACATTGCCACAGTATCCCTCTGTGCCTTGTTTACGAGTGGACCTACATCAACCGTTTCATCAAGACCATTACCCAATTTCAATTTTTCAACCCTTGCCTTAAGCATTTCGATAAATTTGTCATAAATTGGTTCTTCCAGGATCAATCTTGATGTTGCAGTGCACCGCTGACCAGTAGTTCCAAATGCTCCCCAGACGACCCCATCAAGGGCAAGTTCTAAATTCGCATCCGCAAGTACAACCTGTCCATTCTTACCACCCAGTTCCAGAGAACAGCGTTTGAGGGTTTTACCGCAGACCTCACCAATCCTCCTGCCGATGTCCGATGAGCCAGTAAATGATATTCCCACGATATCTGGATGGCTGAGCATCGCCTCTCCAATCTCACCACCACCACCATAGACAATATTCAAAACTCCTTCGGGTAATCCTGCCTCATGGAGAACTTGAACCAGTTCACCAGCCGATGCAGGGGTATCGGTTGCTGGTTTTATTATTGCAGTGTTACCACTCAGGATACAGGGAAAGATCTTCCATGAGGGTATCGCAACCGGAAAATTCCAGGGTGTTATGAGACCCCACACACCGAGTGGGTCCCTGCGGGTAAAACATATTTTATTAGGCAGTTCTGAAGGTACGGTATAACCGAAATACCTTCTACCCTGTCCTGCAGCAAAAAGCGCGGTATCAATCCCTTCCTGGTAATCACCCCTCGTTTCTTTTATAATCTTACCCATTTCCCGGGTCATCAATCTTGCCGCCTCTTCTTTTCTTGCAATCATGATTTCGGCAGCGCGCCTCATTATCTCTGCTTTTTTAGGAAGCGGAACTGAACGCCACTTTGTATAGGCTTTTTTTGCCGCCTCAACCGCCATATTCAAATCTTCAGCGTTGGACTTCGGAAAGATACCGATAAGTTCATCCCAGTTTGCAGGATTCCTGTTTTCAAATGTCCTACCGGATTTTGAATCAACGAATTTGCCATTTATAAAATTTTTGTATTCCTTCATTTTTTGCTCCTTTGTAGATAAAGATTATAATTAAAAAGCCTGAGAAGTCAATATATTGACTTTCGGTAAAAATCTTTTATAATCAAGATATTATGCGGCTTGATCTTTTTTTAAAAAAAACACTGATTATCAAACAGCGGTCAGCAGCAAAGGAACTGTGTGATAAAGGGCTGGTAAAGATAAATGGCATAACTGCCCGTCCGGCAAAGGTGGTAAAGGTAAACGATTTAGTTGAGATAGAGACAGTAAAAGGGATTAAAAGATACAGAATTCTAAAAATTCCTCAGGGCAATGTGAAAAAGAGTGAAGTCTCAGAGTACTATGAAGATTGCAGTGACACTCGGTGATCCTTCAGGCATCGGTCCAGAGTTGATTTTGAAGGCTCTACCCCGATTCCTTAAGTATAAGCCTGTTGTCTATGGTAATAGAAAGATCCTTGAAAAGACTGCAAGGAAGCTTGGCCTCCTGAATAATTTTAATCTATTAAAAGATTATGTTATTGATGCCGTTTTAGATTTCGATTTTAAATTCGGGAGTCCAAATGAGAACACAGGAAGGGTTGCTCTCAATTCAATTGAAGCAGCACTTCAAGATTTGCCTGATATTCTCATAACCGCTCCAATTGTTAAGGGTGTCATAAAAAGTTTTTTTAAAAATTTTGTCGGTCACACTGAATATCTCGCCCGGTATTTTAAAATAAAAGACTTTGCTATGGTGGGTATCCTTCAGGATAAAAGGATAATGTTTTATACAACCCATTTGCCTATAGCTGATATTCCCAGAACAATAAATAAAAAAGATATTTTCAAAAAATTGATTTTATTCGATCGCGGACTCAGAAGATATTTTGGACTGAAAAATCCGAAAATTGGAGTTTCAGCATTGAACCCTCATGGCAGCGAGTTCAGTTATGGTGAAGAGAAATTCATTGGGCAGGGGATTAAAATGGCAAGAGAAAAAGGTCTGGATGTTTCTGGACCTTTCCCTGCGGATACTTTATTCAATAAAAAATTTGATGGATATCTGGTTATGTATCATGACCAGGGTTTTGTATATCTAAAGGCAAAAAAGGGTGGTGTTAACTGGACACTCGGTCTGCCTATCATAAGGCTCTCGCCTTTATATGGAGCAGCAATTGATATTGCGGGCAAAAATCTTGCAGATGCTACAGGAATGTCGAATGCGATAAAGATTGGTATTGAGATGTTTAAAAAAGGAGGTAAGGATGAGAAAGTTTTTTGAGCTTTTAATTTTAATACTTCTATTCACCACACTCTTCTGTCCCCGCAAGGGTGATGTAAAAGGAGCGGCAGAAGCAATAAAGAAAGGAAAATATCGTGAAGCGATAAAATCACTCACCATTGCACTGGCCCGTGATTCCCTCAATCCCGAGATCCACTTTAACCTTTCCCTTGCTTATATCCACCTTGATTCTTTAAATAAATCCTATGAACACTTTCTGAAACTTGTGGAGATGGGTTCACCTTTAAAAGATAGCATGGAATTAAAACTCATGATTGCGAAATCATTGAGAATAGACCCTTTTTCATCGAGTCCGATTCCGATGGGTAGACTGAATCAATTTAAAGGCTGCTTCGGACCGGATAACGAAATCCTTGCTGTCGCTGCCGCAAAGAGGGACATTGCAGATATCTACTTAATCAAACTCGATGGAATGATAATTAAAAAACTGACAAAGTATGGTATGAATACTGACCCGGCATTTTCGCCCAGAGGGGATATGGTCGCCTATGTATCAAATATCGATGGTGATGAAGAAATTTTTCTTTATGACATAAAAAAGGATTCCACAATCAAACTAACCGATAATAATTATACAGATTTCTCGCCTTCCTTTTCACCTGACGGTAATGAAATTGTATATGTAGCGAATCGCGATGGGAACTGGGAAATATATAAAGTAAATCTTCCCAGAAGGCATGCATTCCGGCTGACCAGAAATAATTTCTGGGATGGTTTTCCTTCTTTTACACCGGATGGGAAATTTATTGTTTTTTCTTCGAAGCGTAATGGCAGTGAGGACATTTATATAATGAAGCCAGACGGCACTGGTGAGCGTTTGCTTTATTATACAAAATATGATGAAACTGACCCGCATCTTGCTGGTAATTATCTATTTTTCCGTTCAAATATCGATGGTGATTTTGAAATCTATATGTTCGATGTTAAAAAAGAGATTTTGATACGTCTTACTTATAACGATGTTCCTGACTGGAATCCCCGGGTGAGCAGTGATGGTAAAAGAATCGTTATCTCAAGGAAGGTTAAAAATCTATGGAACCTTTATTTTATTAACCTTGATGCGCCGGTCTCAGCCGAAGTCCTGGCGGAGAAGATAAAAAAGACTATGGAGATTGTTGAGACTCCTGCCTTGCCCTGACAAGCAATATCAATCCGGCAAAGACGATTATGATTGAAATTATCTGATTGATCAAAAAATTACTTACATTTTCATAATACCTTATAAAATCGACTCCGAATCTGAATCCACCATAAAAAATTAAAAAATATGAAAAGACCTGACCTTCTTTATGTTTGTGCAATAGCATACGCTGAAGGAAGAAAAATAGGAGCAATCCGAATAATGAAGAGTATAACTGGGTGGGATGGACAGGATGGTCAAACCCGGCATTCCAGGCAAATGAACCCGCGGGAAAACGGACACCCCAGGGAAGCGTTGTCGGTGTTCCGAAACAACAACCATTTAAGAAACAACCTATCCGGGTAAAAAATTCACCAAGGGCAATAGAAGGGCTTACCATGTCGCCGAGCGCGGGGATTGAGAGATTTTGCTTCTTTACATAAATAGCACCAGCAATGAAAGCACCTATGAAGCCACCAAAGAACATCATTCCTCCGTTCCAGATTTCAAAGATGCTAACCACATCCCTGAATTCTGATGGGTGGAAGATTACATAAAGAATCCTTCCTCCGATGATGACTCCAACCATCAACCAGAATGCAAGATTTTCAATGGTTACCGGAGCGATGCCATGTTTCTTTGCCTCACGCTTGACGAGGAATAACGCAACAATGAAAGAGATGACAAGCATCGTACCGTAACTGGGAATACCAAAGCCATCGAACTTGATGAGCAGGGGTCTCATTTATTTATTCTCTCTCTTTGCCTCCTCAATTATCTTCTGGCTTATTTCTCTGGGCACCTCTTCATAGTGGTGGAACTTCATGGTGAAGTACCCCCGGCCCTGGGTCATGGAGCGGAGGCTCGTCGAATATTTATACATTTCGGCTTCTGGTACCATTGCTTTGACAACCTGGATTTTGCCGATTGCCTCCATACCCATTATCTTACCCCTCCGGCTATTGATATCACCGATTACATCGCCCATGAATTCTTCCGGAACATATACTTCAACTTCCATTATCGGCTCCAGCAATACTACATTTCCTTTCTCTGCATTTGCCCTTATTGCCATAGCTGCTGCAATCTGGAATGCGATATCAGATGAATCGACTGGATGGTATGAGCCATCATAAACCGTCACCTTGACATCGGTTATGGGATAACCGGCAAGATATCCCTTTTCCAGGGCTTCACGAACCCCTTTTTCTACCGAGGGAATGTAACGGGCAGGTATGGCACCACCAAAAATTTCATCCGCGAATTGAATACCCGAACCGCGGGGTAATGGTTCGACCCTGAGCCAGCAGTCTCCGTACTGCCCGTGTCCTCCAGTCTGCTTTTTATATTTTCCCTGGGCTTCGGTCTTTTTTGTAAATGTCTCACGATATTTTATCTTTGTCCGGGTCAATTCAACATTTACACCGTATTTTCTCTGGAGGCGTGCCAGAATCACATCAAGATGGAGTTCACCAACACCAGATATGATCAATTGTTTGATCTCATGGTCATATGTGAAACTAAAAGTTGGGTCTTCTGCCCTCAATTTGGCTAAGCCATTGGAGATTTTCTCTTCATCACCTTTTGCCTTGGGAACGATTGCCATTGAAATCGAAGGAGGAGGAAATTCAATTGCTGGCAATTTTATGCTGGTCTTAGCAAGCGTATCCCCGGTATGGGTATTTTTCAATTTCACCAATCCTGCAATCATACCGGTGGATAAAAAATTGCTTTCTTTTTTCTCTTTACCTTTGATAAAATATATCTGGGAAATCTTCTCTTCAATATTCTGAGTTGTATTATTGACCGTATCACCTATATTCAATCTACCGCTCAGTACTTTTATATAACACAATTCACCCAGATGTGGTTCAACAATCGTTTTAAAGACATAACCCACAAAGGGTTCCTTTTCATCCCTTTTTATATTGTTCCCGTCAATTGTGATATCCGGCAATTCATGATAAGAGGGCAAAAATTCAATGGTCATATTAAGGAAATCCTGAAGGCCAATCAATTCCTGAGCATCACCACAAAAACAGGGAATGGCTTTGTTTTCAATGACTGCCTTTTTTACAGCGGGTATGCACTCCTGGATGCTTAAGGAACCTGTTTCAAGATATTTGTTCATTAGATTATCATCGCTATCTGCAGCAACCTCAATAAATAATTCCTGATATTTTGAAGCTTTTTCCTTTAATTCCTGAGGAATTTCAGTTTCTATCGTTTTGCCATCCCTGGTGATATATGCCTTCTCTTTTATTATATTTGCGACTCCCTCAAATTTCTCTGATGCACCAATGGGTAGATTGAATGGAAGGATCTTGCTCTTTGACAATTCCTGTAATCCGTTTAAAATATTATAGAAATCTGTATTTTCTTTTTTAAGTTTATTTACAAAGAAAACAATAGGAAGATTTCTCTTTGTTGCTTCACTTAAGATTCTTTCGGTACCAACTGCGATGCCTGTAGTGGCATCAACGATAATAACACAAATGTCTACTGCATAAAGACCGCTCATCATCTCACCGATAAAATCGGCGTAACCGGGCGTATCAATAACATTAAAGGTTATACCTTCGTAATCAAATGTCGCCAGGCCTAAAGAAAGGCTACAGCCCCGTTTCTGTTCATCGGGGTCGATATCGAACATGCTCGTGCCATCACTTACCTTACCGAGTCTGGTATTGGCACCGCAAAGAAAAGCAATTCCATCAGCAAAGGTTGTTTTGCCACAGCCTGCGTGCCCGAAGAATCCGATATTCTTTAAGCCTTTTTGTGCCATAGAGATACCTCCTTATAATTAAACCTGCCTATGATTCTGGTTACTGATTATATCCTATTTTTTTCTGAAGTCAAGCCTGTTTTATTTTTAGGCATGACGACGAATTTAGTGATTGTCTTGCAATCTTTCGATTCGATTTCTATGAAATAAGTGTCGGGTGTAAGGTCTAAACCTGAGATTGATATTAACCCATTTATCCATTCAAATATTCAGGATTTTAAAAGCCGTCCTGAGACATCATAAATTTTGCTTTGAACTTTATCTGTTCTTTCAGGAATATGAAGATAAATCTTGCTAAAGGCAGGATTGGGAAAAATTTTCATCGCCACCCGCATCATCTTCCTTTGTCCAGAGCAGACTTCCATTTGCATTATACTTCACCACAAGACAATTACCAGGCATTGTGCCTCCTGCAGCGTCAACTGTTGCACCGGCGACGATGATATTTCCATAATTGTCTGTAGCAACACCATAATCCATCTCATCAATTCCGTTATCATACCTCCTCGCCCAAAGTGTATCCTGAAAGATAACCCAGTTCACGATAATAAAGAGTATCGACACTACCATTATTTCTTCTGTTAACAGATTAATCATATCAAACAAAGGAGAACGGGAGTCAAGGCAGGCTTTCTGTAATCACAAAAAAATCATCATTTTTATTTTTCTCAACATCTCCGCTTATTGAAATGTGATAAATGAATGTTGACCTTCCAAAATTTTTGACTATTATTTTCTATGGAAATAACCTTCATTGGTGCCACCAGAACCGTGACTGGTTCAATGCACCTGTTTGAATATAAAAGACAAAAGTTTTTAATAGAATGCGGTCTTTATCAGGGGCATCGTGCTGAATCAGAAAGGATAAACCGCACTTTTCCTTTCAAACCAAGAGAGGTAAGATGTGTAATACTTTCCCATGCCCATCTTGACCACTCGGGCAATCTACCCACGCTCGTTAAAAAAAATTTTAAGGGCGATATTTATTGCACCCCCGCAACTGGTGATATTGCTGAATTATTGCTTTTAGATTCTGCCCATCTCCATGAACATGATATCGCATATTTTAATAAAAAACAGAAAAAAGCCGGATTGCCAACGAAGGAGCCTCTTTACACGGTAAGTGATGCTGAAGAGGCCATTCGCTATTTCCGCAGCATAAATTATCATAACCAATTTGAACCGGTTGAAGATGTATTCGTAACATTCTATGATGCCGGGCATATTCTGGGTTCTGCCCAGATTTTAATTGAGTTTGATGGGAAAAGAGTTTTATTCAGCGGCGATTTAGGCAGAAAGAACATGCCGATAATAAAAGACCCGGAAATTATCCGGGATATTGATTACTTGATACTCGAATCTACCTACGGAAACAGAATTCACAGTTCAGTAGAACAGATGACCGATGAGCTGAAAAGTATCGTTATTGAAGGCAGAGAAAAGAAGAGTAAGATAATCATTCCCGCATTTGCAGTTGAGCGGACCCAGGTTCTCATAACCATGTTAAAGCAGCTCTATGAAGATGGTGTTTTAAATGATATACCGATTTATGTAGACAGTCCACTGGCAACGAGTGTAACCGAAGTATTTGTTCGTCACCCTGAATGTTTTGATAAAGAGACCTATAGCAGATTCATCAAAGAAGAGCCATTCGATTTTCCCGGAATAACTTATATCAAGGACCAGGAAAGATCAAAGGAGTTAAATCATAAATCCGGTCCTATGATTATCATATCCGCTTCCGGCATGTGTGAAGGGGGACGGGTATTACATCATCTCATACATTCAATTGAAAGCGAAAACAATATTATTATTTTGACTGGATTCCAGGCGTCAGGAACCCTGGGTAGAAAACTTCTTGATGGTTATAAAGAAGTTTTTATTTTTGATACAAAATTTACAGTCCGGGCAAAGGTCTATTTCATGGCTGGACTTTCTGCCCATGCCGATAGCAATGACCTTGTGGAATTTGTTGATTCAATTAAAAATAGCCGTTTGAAGAAGGTTTATCTAATCCATGGTGAAATCACCGAGGCAGTCGCATTGAAAGATAAGATACAGGCTCTGGGAATTCCGGTTGAAATCCCTGAATGTATGGCAAGGGTTGAGCTGTGAAGAATAGAATTGTAATAATAGAGGACTCTCCAGAAATTCTTGAACTTGTAAAACTCCACCTCGAAAAGAACGGATATACAGTAGAAGGATTTATCAACGGCTATGATGGCTTAAACCATATCCTGAAGAATCCACCTGATCTTTTGATCCTTGATTTGATGCTTCCTGATATTGATGGATTTGAAATCTGCAAAGAGTTGAGGGCGCAGGAAAAAACCAAGAACCTACCAATCATTATACTCACGGCAAGGGGAGAAGAAGTTGATAGGGTTCTGGGTCTTGAACTCGGTGCTGATGACTATATTGTGAAACCCTTCAGTCCCAGAGAACTGGTAGCAAGGATAAAGGCGCTCCTGCGTCGTTCTGCTCCAGAATCACTGAGAGAAGAGATTTTGAGGTTTGAAGATTTATCATTAGATATAAAGAAACACGAAGTTTTCTATAAGGATAAAAAGCTCGATCTCACTGCTACAGAATTTAAGGTTCTCGCTACTTTGATGAAGAATCCTAAAAGGGTATTCACCCGGGATGATTTACTCGATGTTCTTGGCAGATTGGTTCTTGATCGCAACATTGATGTCCATATTACCAATCTCAGGAAAAAACTCGGTTCTGCGGGTAAATTTATAAAAACAGTCAGGGGCTTTGGTTACAAAATAGACAACGAATGATCTATATTGTTTTAACAGTATTAGTTCTCATTGTCATCTTTTTGCTATTGCATCTTGCAATTATTCACAGAAATTTAAAAGAGATTATTCTTTACGTCAAGTCATTATTGAATGAAAATTATTCTTCACGCATAATAAGAAAAGCAAAAGGTAATTTTGCTGAGCTAATCCGGATTTTGAATGAACTCACCGAGAAGATGGAAAAGCAAAAGGTTAATTCGGGTGAGAAAGGAGATGTACTTGCTATACTCTTTGAAGTGATGAAGGAAGGTGTGATTTTAACTAAAAAAAGTGGTGAGATTATTCAGGCAAATAAGTCTATAAAAGAAATTTTCGGTGAAAATATTGTTAAGGCTGGTAAAATGATTCAGGAATTGATGGTAAACAAGGACTTCATAGATTTTGTGAATAAAAATCCTGAAGAAGGAAAGATTGATGTTATAGAACTTCACCAGCCAGAAACAGGTAAATATCTTCTGATTAGCCGACTCTTTCTTGAGCAGTATCAGTTATTCATTTATCTGTTTAGTGATATAACCGATACAAAAAATTTAGCGAGAGTAAAGTCAGAATTTATTACAAATCTTTCCCATGAATTGAGGACACCACTTACTGCAATAAAAGGATATCTTGAAGTCCTTGACGAAGGGGGTTTAGATGGGAAAGATAAAAAGAAATTTATAAAAATATTGCGTGGAAATATTGAAAGACTGGTCAATATAGTCTCAGATTTACTCATCCTTTCTGATGTTGAAAGAACGGAACGGAAACTGGATGTTGAAAAGTTTGATTTAAATGGAGTGGTAGATGAAATAGTAATGCTCTTTCGTAAGTCGGCTGAGGAAAAGGGTTTGCAACTAGTGTACACACCGGCAAAGATCCCGTTATATAGTGGTGATCGTTTCCTTATTCAACAGCTATTGGTAAACCTGGTGAGCAATGGAATAAGATTTACCGAGAAGGGAAAAGTTGAGATAGAAATCAAGTATGAAGGCAAAAAATTTCTAATCACCGTTTCCGATACCGGCATTGGCATCCCTGCTGAGGAAATTCCCAAAATTTTTGAAAGGTTTTATACTGTTGATAAGGCACGTTCCAGGGCACAGGGTGGTACAGGGCTCGGTTTATCGATCGTAAAACACATTGTCCAGTTACATCAGGGAGAAATAAAAGTTGAAAGCCGGCTCCGCGAAGGCTCAAGGTTTACTGTAATACTGCCTGATATGTCAGCCAGCAGCTTTTAAATCAAATCATGATATAAAGTTACTGAAAACCATAAATCCAGTTACGGAATAATCAGAATCATCTTAACCATCTTTTAACAATTGCTTAATCAAGGTTTAATACTCTAAGAGTAAAATCTTAATGTGAAAGGAGGCTTATGGGACTGAATCCCGGATCTAAAATCCCAAACCTGAGATGGATAGGGTTTGGTGTCCTGATGTTATTGTGCATCAGCCAGGTTCATGCTGACGCACCTGTATATGGGTATTTCTGGGTTAGATATACCTATGATTACCTGATGAAACCAGATACAGCGACTAAACATCCTCACGCTTTTTCTATTGATAGGGGTTATATAAGGTGGAAGACAACCACTACACCCGTTGCTTTTAGCGGAACGATTGACATAAACATGAAGGCGGGCTATACAAAGGATTCAGACTGGCTGGTAAGATTAAAATATGCACAGGCTGACTGGACTCTTCCATATATTGGCAAATACCTTCCTGATACCAAATTTATGATTGGCTTGCAGAAGGTCTATTTCGGAATGGCTGATTTGTGGGAATATCCGCTCATTGAGAAATCACTGGAAGACCATCTTAAAAAAATCAATACTGCTGATCTCGGGCTCGGATTTTATGGTTATTTACCAAACGGGCTGGGTGATATCTCAATTCAAACCTTTAACGGCTCTGGCTATAGCAAGCCGACAGAGATTGATTTGAATAAGGCGAAATGTTTTAATGCTTCAATCGTTCCACCAGTTTTTTTAAGGAACTTCGGAATTATGTTAAAAGGGTCTTACTGGATGGAAAAGACAACAGCGAAATACTGGAGTGCTGCAGATAGTGAAACCCTCTCTGTTGATCTGAGTGAAAATAGAATGGCAGGCGTTGTCCAATTAAGATATGCACCTGTATCATTGATTGGTGAATACTTTATCTCTGAAGATGGAAAGATCCCTGATAATAAAATTACAAAAGGTGTGGGGTATTCATTCATCGGCCAGATTGATATTAACAAGAATTTCTCAATCCTTGGCCGCTATGATATATGGGACAAAAATGTAACAGATACGACTGCGGCTGCAAGAACAGATGCCATATATATCAAAATTCTGGGGTTGAATTACAAAATAAGTGATAATCTCCTGATTCAAGCGAATTATCAGCTCACTGAATATCAAGATACTTTAAAAGTTCCTGTGGACAAATTCATGGTTCAGGCAAAATGTTCCTATTAATAAAAGGAGGATTATTATGAAGAAATTACTGGTTCTATCGATATTATTAAGTTTAGGTTTTACCCAGAGCCTCAATATACAGGGTTCAACCACTGTCCTGCCGATTGCCCAGGCAGCAGCCGAGGCCTATATGGAGAAACATCCAGATGCTGATATAATGGTGCGGGGTGGTGGCTCTGGAACCGGTATTGCGGCACTCATTGACCGTGCGACTGATATTGCAACTTCTTCAAGACCGATAAAGACAAAAGAATTGAAACAGGCAAGGGAAAGGGGTGTGAATCCGGTGGGAACGGTCATAGCCCTGGATGGTATTGCGGTAATTGTCCATCCCAATAATCCAATCAACGATATCTCTATTGCCGATTTAAAGAAAATTTATACCGGCAAAATAACCAGCTGGAATGCACTCGGTGGTAAAGGTAATATCGTCGTAGTATCGAGAGACGCAGCATCAGGCACATTTGAAGTATTTAATGAAAAAGTTCTTGGTGGTACAAAGATGACCGAAGGAGCATTGATGCTTGCCTCTAATCTTGAGGTTGCACGGGCGGTGGAACAGACACCAGGTGCAATTGGATATGTGGGACTTGGCTATCTAAGTGAAAAGGTCAAAGTACTTAAGGTTAATGGTGTCAACCCTTCAGAAGAGACAGTTAGGAATGGTTATTATCCCCTTGCCCGCGCATTGTATATGTACACCAACGGCAATCCGGCCGGACTGACAAAATCCTTCATTGACTTTATCCTGTCGGGTGAAGGCCAGAAAATAGTCCGTGATAATGGCTTTGTGCCGGTCAAATAAATATATCGGCGGCTCATGGAAGATGGTGTAGCAAATAGGGCGTGTAAAATCCACATTCCGGTGGGTTGCCCCTATTTGCTACCCATCTTATGATTAATTTTACAGGGAATGAAGTTTAACCGTAGAATCATTGAAACCTCAGTAAAGATTGTATTATTCATTATTGCTTTAAGTGCTCTTGTATTCCTTGCAGGAATAGTGCTTGTTCTGATAACCCAGGGAACACCAATCCTGAAATATGTAAGTCTAAAAGACTTTCTTTTCGGTATGAAATGGTATCCTACCCACGAAGAACCAGAATTTGGAATTTTGCCTATGATATATGGCTCAGTATTGGTAACGCTCGGTGCGCTCATTTTTGCTACACCCCTTGGTATTATGTGTGCCCTGTACATCGCCGAGGTTGCACCAATGTGGCTAAAAGAAACACTCAAGCCAATCATTGAATTACTGGCAGGAATTCCATCAGTAATATATGGGCTATTTGGTGCTTTATTCATTGCTCCACTTATCCAGAATTTATTCAATCTGCCTACAGGATTTACTGCACTTTCTGCGGCAATAGTCCTGGGTATAATGATACTTCCCACAATCACCAGTATCGTAGAAGATGCCTTGACTGCGATCCCAAAAGAATACAGTGAAGCGGCACTCGCACTGGGTGCCACAAAATGGGAAACGATGACTAAGATAATCCTGCCTGCGGCATCGAGTGGAATTACAACCGGGATTATCCTTGGATTGGGGCGGGCGATCGGTGAAACGATGGCGGTCTTGATGGTTGCAGGTGGTTCTGCAAATATTGCATTTTCATTATTAAAACCCGTCCGGACAATGACCGCGACGATAGCAGCAGAGATGGCTGAAACAGTGATGGGAAGCGAACACTATCATGCACTTTTCGGCATTGCAATTGTGTTATTCGTGTTGACAATGATATTCAACATTATTGCTCAACACATTTCCCAGCGCTTCCATAAACGATTTACTGCGGAAAAATAATAATGGAAAATCAAGCCTGTGAAATAACAAATATTATGAACTATCCAGTGGATAGTCCTTCGGTGAAGAAAGGTGTATCGAAGGAGAAAAGGAGACGTATTCAGAATATAGGAATCATAGTGTTATTTCTGTCACTGTTGATAAGTGCAGTTTTTCTATTTATCATCGTCATTTTTATCAGTATTCAGGGTGCCCGGATTTTGAACTGGGAATTTTTAACCAGCATGCCCAGAAGATCAATGACCGCTGGTGGAATTTTGCCTGCGATTTTAGGAACATTCTATCTTGCACTGGGTGCAATTCTTTTTGCACTCCCCCTGGGTGTACTATCAGGAATATATTTGAATGAATATGCCCGGGATAACTTCATAGTGCGAATTTTAAAGACAGGAATAAATAATCTCGCAGGAGTACCGTCTATTGTCTTTGGTCTATTCGGGCTGGCAGTTTTTGTGAAGTTTTTCGGCTTTGGGGTTTCAATCCTTTCCGGTTCTCTCACGCTTGGAATTATGATTTTACCTGTCATCATAAGCACAACTGTAGAGGCTTTAAGATCAGTTCCTGATTCATTTCGGGAAGCAGCCTATGGCGTGGGAGCGACAAAATGGCAGACGATCAGGGGGATTGTCTTACCTGCAGCATTGCCTGGCATCTTGACCGGTGTAGTGCTGGCGATCGGCCGTGCTGCTGGAGAGACAGCCCCTATATTATTTACTGCCGCAACTTTTTTCAGTAAGAAATTGCCGAGTTCAATAATGTCACCTGTTCAGGCACTGCCCTATCATATCTACGCATTGATGACTGAAGGTACGTATCCAGAAAAGCAGGTGCCGATCGCCTATGGCTCTGCCCTTGTCCTGTTGATGCTTGTCCTGGGCATGAACTTAATCGCAATAATTATAAGGATAAGGCAAAGGAAGAAGAGACAATGGTAGAAATTAATGTTTCTCAGGGATTGACCGAACAGAAGGCTGCTCAAAGCCGGATGGAGAAATCGAATATAACAGTGAAGAATCTAAATGTGTTTTTCAAAAAGAACCATGCCCTTAAAAACATAAACCTTGAGATATACTGCAATAATATCACCGCCATTATTGGACCTTCTGGATGTGGAAAAAGCACTCTAATAAGATGTTTGAATCGAATGAATGACATAATACCATCAGCAGTGGTAAAAGGTGAAGTCTGGATTGATGGTGAAAATATCTACAGCCCTGAATATGATGTGTATGATTTACGGAAAAAGGTGGGCATGGTTTTCCAGAAACCCAATCCATTTCCCAAAAGTATATTTGAAAATCTTGCCTTTGGACTGAGGATCCATGGGATAACCAATAAAAGGGAAATTGAGGATCGGGTTGTATCGGCTTTAAAGGCTGCTGCATTATGGGATGAAGTTGCCGACCGTCTACATGATTCTGCATTCTCACTTTCCGGTGGACAACAGCAGCGACTCTGTATCGCCCGGACTCTTGCCATTGAGCCCGAGATTATCCTGTTTGATGAACCCTGTTCAGCCCTTGACCCAATATCGACTGCTAAAATAGAAGAATTGATGGTGAGTTTAAAAGAAAAATATACCATTGTGATTGTCACCCATAATATGCAGCAAGCCGCAAGGGTCTCGGACTGGACGGCATTTCTATATCTTGGAGAATTGATTGAATACAACCAGACTTCTAAATTATTTACCAATCCTAAAGATCCGAAGACAGAGGCATATATTACCGGAAGGTTTGGATAATGGAGGATTTATATGCCAGTTCAAGAAATTTATTTTTTTCAAAAAATAAATAACAGGAATTCGTCAAGACCTAATCGAATAAAGCCCAGAATTTACATCCGTCATAAAAAGATTATTGAGCAGATTCTTAAGCCTGAGAAAGAAAAAAATCATCCGATTGTTGAGACTCAGTTAGATTTATTCAAAAATAATAATAATTAGCCGATATGCTCAGGGAAAAAGTAGAGAAATTAAAGACGAATTTGCTCAAACTTGCGAGCATTGTTGAGAAGATGATGAATGATACCGAAACTGCGGTATACAATCGAGACCATGCCCTGGCGAACAATGTTATCACTAATTTAGAACAACTTGTAAATCGTCTGGAGATAGAAAACGAAACCACCTTTATTGAATTCCTTGCGTTATTCCAGCCTGAAGCAGTCGACCTGCGCACTGTGATTTCTCTTTTGAAGATAAATAACACCCTGGAAAGGATTGCTGACCATTGTGTGAATATTGCCCAGCGCATATCGATGATGACCTCGATAAAAAATTTTTCTAACCTGAAGACTATGTTTGACATGACCCACAAAATGTTCCGTGAAACTTTTGATGCATTTATTAAAAATGATGCCCAGAGACTGGTAAAAATAATTGAGCAGGACAAAATCGTTGATGAGCAGCTAAGCAATCTCACTGATGAGGTGATAAAATTAATTGATGGATGTCACTCAATATCTAACAATGCAATATCGGCCTTGCTGGTCGGAAGAGACCTTGAACGTATTGCAGATTTGACTACGAATATCTGTGAAGACATGATTTATATGATAGAAGGTGAAATCGTAAAACATCGAGACTTTTTACATATGACGCCTTAAATCAAACATGAATTAAAGACCACATTTAGGGCTTCAGTAAACAATATTGACAATCATCAATAAATCCTTATTATAAAAGCGATGTTCAGAATTTTGAAAAAAGATATAAAAACTAAGGCAAGGATTGGCTTATTGAAGACTTCACATTTTGAAGTTACCACACCCAATTTCATGCCTGTTGCCACCCAGGGAAGTGTGAAGATGATTTCACCGGATGAATTGAAAAAAATTGGTGTGGAAATAGTCGTCTGTAACACATACCATTTAATGCAGCGACCAGGAACAGCACTGTTAAAAAAACTCGGTGGTATCCATAAATTCATGGACTGGGATCGGGCAATTTTGACTGATTCCGGAGGATTTCAGGCATATTCATTGAGCCCTTTGCGTAATGTAGATGATGATGGATTGACATTCACTTCCCATATTGACGGTAGTAAAATCCATCTGACGCCGGAAAAGGCGATAGAAGTACAGAGGGATCTTGGTACGGATATCGCCATGTGTCTTGATTTTTTTACTCCTTATCCTTCAGAATTTATTGAAGCACGGATTGCTGTGGAAAGGACTGTTAACTGGGCAAAACGCAGTTTAATGGTCAAGAAAAAGCCAAAGATTTTTGCCATTGTTCAAGGAGCAACATTTGGAGAGCTCAGGAAAGATTGTGCCCGGCGTCTTCTGGAATTGAGATTTCCAGGTTATGGTATTGGTGGATTAATGATCGGTGAACCCGCACATCTGACAATGGAAATGGTCAACACCGTGAATGAAATAATCCCTGAAAATAAAGTTAGATACCTTATGGGTTGTGGTTATCCCGAAGATATCCTTGAGGCAGTAAGTCTCGGTGTTGACCTGTTCGATTGTGTGCTGCCCACAAGAAATGGCAGGACTGGCATGGCATTTACTTCCGAAGGAAAAATTATCATCAAAAGCAGCAGGTATGCAGATGATGATGCACCACTGGATAAAAATTGTAATTGTTATACCTGCCGAAATTTCAGCCGTGCCTATCTAAGGCATCTCTTTAATGTGGGTGAAGGACTGGGTGGGAGGCTGGTGAGTTATCACAACATTTCATTTTATATCAGTCTCATGAAAAAGATTAGATACCACATCCAGAAAGGAAACTACGATAAATTTTTACTTAAAACAAAAGCATCTTTTAATTTCCGCTCCGGGTTGAAAAAAAGTGAATTTGACTCTGTTAACTCAAAATTAAAATTAGACTGAATGATTTAAATTCAATGGCTCAAATCTGCTAATTTTTAAAAATGAGGCTGAGTGCCCGAATGAGTCTTTCCGGTAATCAGTCTTTTCTTCAAGATTTTAATCCTCTGATTTGCCCGACAGATTTGATAATAGTTATCAACCCGGCGTATCTCATGATTTATAATTCGGAAGAGGGGAGTTTAATTTTGATTTTCAGCTAACAATCATCTGACTGAGTCTTAAAAACCTGTATAATCCGTAAAATTCTAGTAATTGAATGAGTCTATATTGGATATATTAGCATCGCGGAACAGACTCTGCCACTACAGTTTATTCGTCATTTTATAAAAAAGTTTTATATAAATCGTAGGGCAAGCCTTCAGGTTTGCAATAAAACGCAAGGCTAAAGCCTTGCCCTACATTGGGCTTGGGTTTGCAGGGCAAAAGCCCTGCCCTACATTTGGCTCTTGACATTCTTTTAATCGTATATATAATATACAAATTATTTTAGGGGGAATAGCCCCTTCTGGAGTTTGGCTAATGATTTAGAGATAAAGCAAAGGAGTGAGTATGTTTGGAAAAAAGAAAAGAGTAGTTGGTCTCGATATTGGGTCAAGTCAAACTAAAGTTGTAGAACTTCTTCCGGGCAAGACCAAAAGGTTGATAAATTATGGCATTTCCAGAATCTTGCCGGATGCAATAGTGGAAGGAGAGATTATTGATCGTGAAGCAGTACTTGATTCAATAAGGACACTATTTGAGTCCCGTAATATTACAACACGTGATGTCGTAATCGGTCTCGCAGGAAGGGATGTGATAATTAAAAGAATCATAATGGACCGTCTCAGTGAAGCAGAAACGCGTGAACAGATAAAATGGGAGGCGGAACAATATGTTCCATTTGATATAAATGAAGTATCGCTTGACTTTGATGTGGTCAACCCCAATTATGGTGAGAATCAACAGGAAGTAGTTTTGGTGGCTGCGAAGAACGAGTTGATAAATAACCTTACTGCACTTTTAAAAGAGCTAAATTTAAATCCGGTTATTATCGACACCGCTGCGTTTGCAATCCAGAATGCATTTGAATACAATTATCAGCCCAGTCCGGATGAGATTATCGCACTGGTAAATATCGGTGCAGGTATGACGATAATAAATGTGATAAAAGGCAGTTCTTCATTGCTCGCCCGGGATGTTTATTACGGTGTTAATTCCTACATAAATAAACTCCAGAAAGAAATTGGATTTAATTACGAAGATGCCGCAAACGCTGTAAAAGGAACAATTCCAGTTGGTGCCTCGCGCGATTCAATCCAGGCAGTTTTTGAATCATTTGTGAATGATCTTAGTACACAGATCGAGCGAAGTTTACAATTCCTCTCCACTGTGACCGGTGAAGAAAGGGTTAATAAGATGTACATCACGGGTGGCGGGGCATTGATAGCAAATATGGTAGATTATCTGAAGAAACGGCTGAATATGTCTGTAGAAATTTTCAATCCATTCAAAAATATTCTATATGACCCCTCCATCTTCGCGCCCGAAGGGGTTGAGGTTGTGGGACCGATTCTCACCCAGGCAGTTGGACTTGCATTAAGGGGGGACTAATGATAAAAATAAATCTATCGCCCAGCCCCAAAAAGGCGAAGGCACCAAAAGCAAAACCCGCAAAACCTGGTGCACCAACGATTAAATTGCCATCGGTAAAGCTTGGTGCACTCTATATCTTGGGGATTGCGGTTGTCGTCATCATCATTGCCCTTTTTGTGATTATCCAGTCTGGTAAAATTGGCAGGCTGAATCGTGAAATTAACCAATTGCAGACCCGGCTTGATGAATTAAAAATATATGTTGAGACCGTGGATAGCTTGAAAAAACGGGAAAAAGAATTGATGGCACTTATCAGCCCAATAAAGGAACTCAATAAGAATAGATTTCTCATCGCCCATATCCTTGATGAAATTTCAGCACGCCTCCCTGATTTCACCTGGCTCACGATGCTCAATATTTCTCCTCAAACTATTGATATCAAAGGGACTGCTGCTTCAAATCTACTTGTTGCTGAGTTTATGAACCGTCTTGAAGATTCCCCATATATCGGAAATGTTGACCTTACAGTTCTTGAGAAAAAGACGATTGAAAAGCAGGAGATGATGGAATTCACGCTTACTGCTAATGTTAAAATCGATTCAGCAGGAGGTATGAAATGAACCTCAGAGAACCCAGAACCCAGCAGGCGATTGCATTCTTTATTATATTGATTGTCGTGCTCGTTGTTTTCTTCAAAATTCCTTATGCGGCAAACCAGAAAAAGATAGAGACTCTTACGGCAAAGAGGGATTCGCTTCAGATTAAAGTTCAAGAGGCTGAGGCTGCAAAAGCACGGCTTCCAGAATTGCAGGCCACGATTGCCCGACTTGAAGCAGAATGGGAAATCGCTAAAGAGATGTTGCCACAGGAGAAGGAAATTCCAAAACTGATTCAGCAGATTTCCAATTCCGGAACAAAGGCTGGTGTGAGTTTCTTGCTCTTTAAACCGAGTGGTCCTGTGCCAAAACAGAATTATTCTGAAATACCGGTTCAGATAAAAGTTGCCTGTGGTTATCATCAATTGGGAAAATTTCTTTCCAATATCGGCAATCTGCCGCGTATCGTCAATGTGCCGTCAATAAAAATTATGCCGGGAAGAGACCGTAGCACCGAGGCTGAACTCCAGGCGATTACATATACTGTAGCCAAAACACAGGAGGTGCCAAGTGGTATTCCACGACGTCGGTAGTCTGATTACATTTTTATTGATAATCAATCAGGTACCATCCACCGATTCTTTGTTCCCGGTGGAACGTTATGAATATGAGCCCGCGGGCCGCAGGGATCCTTTTGTTCCTCTGATCGGTTTGGAACTGGGTGGTGGCAAAACTGGCCATTTAAGTCCTGAGAATTTAAGGCTCATAGGAATTTTATGGGGAGACCGTGGCTACTATGCACTGGTCAAGGATGGCCAGGATAACGGTTATATTTTGAAGCGTGGAGACCGTGTTGCAGGTGGCCATGTCAGTGAAATTAACCGCCAGGCGATAATTTTTGAAATTATGCACGCCGGAGTCGTGACAAAGTATGAATTACGTCTCCAAGAGGGAAAAGAAAGGAGGTAAATTATGAAATTTTTGTTAACAATTCTTTCTATACTCACCCTGCTAAATGGAACGGTAATAAAGGATGTGATTGTAAAATCTGAAGGAGTTAATACGAAATTGATCATTGAATCCGACGGACCTTTCATCGCCAATGCCTTTAGTTTGAAAGATCCATCACGGCTTGTTATTGATTGCTCTGGAGTGTCGAGTAACCTCACAGGAAGGAACTACATACTTAACACTGGCGGTATCAAAGAAATTTCAATAACCGGGTTTGCCGGGCAACCGGACTTGATTAGAGTGGTTGCAAAATTGAATCAGGATTATTCATTCCTTACCACCACCGAAGGCAATAATTTTGTGGTAACTTTACTTACCGGCTTAACCGCACCGATACCAACATGGCAGGCATTGACTGCTCAAGTGACAACCACAGTTCCGGCTGAGGCACCGCCTCCAGCAGTTCCGACAGCCCGACCACCTGTAAGTATCACCGGCCGGCCCATAAGTATCGATCTTGAAAACGCAGACATTCTGACTGTATTACGGGCACTTTCTGAATATGCAGGTGTAAATATTGTTGCCGGAAAGGATGTAAAAGGAACGGTTACAGTTAGACTGCACAATGTTCCATGGAAGCAGGCTCTTGAAATCATTCTTCGTGCTGCTGGTTACGCATACCGGGAAGATCCCGGAGTTATAAGGGTAGATACAGCGGAAAATCTTGATAAACAAGATTATGACCTTCCTCTCATTTCTAATGTCTATAAGCTTGAATTTGCCACCCCCTCAGAGATGTTAACCAAAATCCAGGCGATGCTTTCTCCTAAGGGAAAGGCAAATGTTGATGAGCGGACTAATTCTGTAGTCGTTACTGATGTCGATCCGATACATGAAAAAATTAAGCAGCTGGTGAAATTGCTTGATACACCAACACCTCAGGTTGAAATTATGGCGAAGGTAGTCGACATTGATGCATCACAGTCCCAGGGCCTTGGTATTGACTGGACACTCAAAGGTCTGGAAAGCAGACTTTTAAGGATTGATGTTACAAGTAATCCTACTCCTGCGATCGCTGGATACGGAGTATTTAATGTTGGAACCGTTCCTTCCCTTGCCCAGGTTAATGCGACGATAAATATGCTTGAAGAAAAAGGGAAGGCGCATACAATTTCTGCGCCCCGGGTATCAGCAGTAGACAATAAGAGGGCATCGATCCTCGGTGGTCAGCGATTTGGTATTCCGACAAGGGATATGGCAGGTAATACCGTGATACAATTCTATACTGTTGGTACTAAGCTCGAAGTTACACCGCACATAAATTCCCTGGAAGAAATAACGATGGAGATACATGCTGAGGTGAGTGAACTCGACCGTGCATCGGCACTCGCCGGCAGGCCGATTATTACAACCTCTGAAGCTGATACCAG
Source organism: Caldifarciminota bacterium (assembly GCA_026416055.1). GTDB lineage: Bacteria > Hydrothermota > Tepidihabitantia > SM23-42 > JAOAFX01 > JAOAFX01. The sequence continues at coordinate 22,212 of JAOAFX010000004.1, read as the reverse complement.
GGTTCTGGTGAAGGATGGTAATACTGTCGTTATCGGCGGTTTCATCAGAAAGAAAGAGACCAAGAATGTGCGGGGGATTCCGATACTCAAAAGCATCCCTGTAATCGGAGCCCTTTTCCGTGAGACCACCACGACCTACGAAGACCGTGAATTGTTGATATTCATAACTCCAACTATCATAAAGTAACAAACTAAATTAACTTTTTTAATCGATACCCCCGGAGCATACTCATCATGCTCCGGGGGATTGCTTAAAGATGAAGATCACTTCTGGAGAATATAAAGGGAGATGTCTCAAAGTTGCTAAATCAGGTATACGACCAACAAAATCGATTGTCCGTTCCGCAATATTTAATGTTATTGGTGAGCGTGTTATTGATGCAACAGTGATTGACATATTTGCCGGAACTGGTGCCATAGGGATTGAGGCTCTGTCACGAGGGGCAAAATTCTGTGTCTTTATTGAAAAGAATCCACAAACGCTTTTAAAAAATGTTGAGAGATTGAATCTCTGGGAAAAAGTAAGAATAATAAAACAGGATTTCCGGCCTGGTTTAAAAAAATTGAAGGGTATGGAGTTCGATATTGCATTTATTGATCCACCTTATAGGAAAGAATATCTTTCAGAAGTTCTGAGGCTTTTACACTTTTTATGCATCATTAAAAAAGGAGGACTCGTGGTTGCAGAATATTCTGCTTTCTTGCCTCAATCTTTTCCTGATGGATATTGTTTATTGAAGACAAAAAAATATGGAGATACTATTGTTTCTTTTTTAGAATTAAAGGAGTGAGAGATGAAAAAAGCAGTCTATGCAGGAACATTTGACCCGATTACCTATGGTCATATTGATGTGATAAATCGAGCCATAAAGATTTTTGATAAAGTAGTGATAGGGGTTAGTGCACGTCCGAAAAAAACATTATTCACCCTGGATGAAAGAATCAGAATGATAAAAGAAATATTTAAAGGAAATCCCAAAATTACAGTAAAAGGATTTTCTTCCCTGCTTGTGGAGTTTGTTGAATCAGTATCAGCAAAGACTGTTATTCGGGGAATCAGGGCGATTTCTGATTTTGATTATGAATTTCAGCTTGCACTCATGAATCGCAAATTGAATCCTGAGATAGAAACACTTTTTTTAATGCCATCTGAGAATTATATCTTTATCAGTTCATCCCTGGTAAAAGAAATTGCAGCACTGGGTGGTGATATTTCTAAGCTTGTGCCACGGATTGTAGAAAGGGCATTGATGAAAAAATTTAATATTAAACCTTAATACTCCGCTCAATAAACATATGTCTTTTAATCTTCTGGGTAGTGGTCTTTGGAAATTCTTCTTCACGGATTTCAAACTTGGTTATTCGCTTGTAGGCTGGTAATTTTTCATTAACCTTTTTTATTTCTTCCCTTATGATTCTTTCGATATCGGCCAACTCCAGGGTTATGTTGTGGGCAATACTATATTCTTCCAGCAATTCATAATTTGGATACACTAAGGCACATACCTCTTCTTTTTTTGTTGTAGCATCAATCCTGGGAACAACAAGAACTTCTTTTATCCATTTACTCTCAAGAAGTTTTTCTTCAAGTTCTTCCGGTATTATATTCTTCCCTGCGGGTGTTACGATCAGACTTTTCTTCCGGCCTGTAATATGGATATAGCCTTCGTTATCTATATAACCGAGGTCTCCGGTATAAAGCCAGCCATCTTTTAGAACTTCTGCAGTGGCTTTTTCATTGTTGTAATAACCAAGCATCACATTCGGACCTTTGACAATCAATTCACCGATTCCATACTCATCTGGCTCATGAATACGCACTTCAACCCCGGGTAGAGGTTTTCCCACCGAATCGTTTTTAGGTCGTTCTGGAGGATTGACCGATACCACAGGAGCAGCCTCGGTCAGCCCATAACCCTGGAGTATTGGGATGCCGAGCATTTCTAGACCCCTAAAGACCTTTGATGATAAAGCAGCACCACCTGAAACCGCAAGGCGCAGCCTTTCTAAACCCATCTCCTTGCGCACACGACTGAAAAGCGGCCTGCTCAGGAATTTAAATATTGAAGCCACTCCACTAATTGTTGTGAATGCCAGTTTGGTCGGGATTGAAGAACTGGCAATTTTACGCTGAAGCCCAGTAAGAAATTTTTCAAATAACAGAGGAACAGCAATGAGGCATGTAATTTTTGCTTCCTTGAATGTAGCTATCAAATCAGTGGGTTTTAAACTGGGAGGATAAAATATTGAAGCACCACAATATAACGGATACAAAAACCCACAGGTCGCTTCAAATGTATGGTGCATTGGTATAATCGATACAAGACTATCTGTATGGTAAATCGGGATTATCTTTTCAATTGATTGAAGATTGGAAATGATATTCTTATGGCTGAGCATCACTGCCTTTGCCAGTCCAGTTGTTCCGGAAGTGAAGATCAAAACCGCAAGGGAGTCGGGATCGATTTCGATTTTAACTTCCTTTCCGGGTGCATGCAGATTTCTGATTTCTTTCATGTTGATAATCCACTTTAACTCTTTCAGTTCACCTTTAATGGAATCTATTTTGTACATATGTGTTTCTGATGATATTACTCCACGGGCACCGCTCTCTCTCAATATGTGAATCAATTCAGCTTCAGAATGGAGGGCATCGAGTGGAACACAGACTAAACCAGCACGCAGGATTCCAAGATAACTGATTGCCCATTCAGGGCTATTTTCGCCCAGAACAGCAAATCGCTCTCCGGGGTTCAGTCCTAGAGAATAAAGATGGTGTTTAACCGCTAAAACCCTATCTTTTAATTGTCTGTAAGTATATACATCTTCGCGCTTTTTCAAGGCTATATTATCAGGGTAATTCTTTACCGATTCTTCAAATATTTCACCGATTGTCTTCACTCAGGCCTCCTAAGGTTAGAATGTTATCCCGTGCCTTTTTTATTAAAATGGGGATCAATTCATCAGATTTATATTTATCCCGCAATAGAAAGAATTCAAGGAGCATTGGTAGGTTAACACCGCAGAGAATTTTCAAGTTTTTGTATTCTTTTAAAAGATTGAGACAGGAAATCGCACAACTTCCACCCGGAAGGTCAACAAAGATTATTTTTTCGTAATCGTCAGCATTGAGTGATTTTTTTAATGTTTCGGTTAGTAATCCGCAGGATAAATTTTCATTAGAAAACACCTCAACCATATTCTGTTTGCCCATAATCTTTTCAGCAGTACTTAGAAGTGCTCGTGCAAAATCACCATGGCCTATAATGATGCCTTTAATCATTCTATATCTTCATCAAAATGGACACTCGGGACTTCTTTCTTGAAAAGTATTCGTCGTAATTCTTCGTTATATTCCCTTGCGGCGTTAATACCCCTTAATTCGAGAAGATAATTCATTGCTACAACTTCGGCAATGACTGAAATATTCTTTCCGGGTGTAAGGGGCAATTTAATATATGGTATTGCAATCCCGAGGATCTTTTTTGTTTTTTTAGTCAAGCCCAATCTTTCGTATTCTCCTTTGGTTTCTGCCCAGTATACAAGCTCAATTATTATTTCAATACGTTTGCGCAAACGAACAGCCTTTACACCGAAGATTCTGAAGATATCAACGATTCCCACCCCGCGGATTTCAAGGTGATGTTTGAGCTTATCACTCTTTTCAGCACCCATGCCTATTAACATCTCACCACGACGAACAATTTTAACAAGATCATCAGCAACAAGTCGATGTCCTCTTTCTACTAAATCGAGGGCACATTCACTTTTGCCGATTCCGGGTTTTCCTATGAATAAAACACCCACGCCATATATGTCCATCAAGGTGCCATGCAGGTATAAGGTAGGAGCAAGTTTATAGTCAAGATAGGTAGAGAGTGCATGGATGAAAGGGGTGGTTGATAGTGGTGTCCTCAAAATGGGGATTTTTCTTTTCTTTGCCTCTTCAATAAATTTTTCATCGACTTTTAGTTTTTTGGTTACTATAACACAGGGTGTTCCTAATTTCATTATTATCGCTATACGCTTTGCCTTGGTTTTTTTATCGAGGGTTTTTAAATAAGAAGTCTCTGTTTTACCGATTATCATTATCCTTTCGCTCAGAAAATATCCGGTATATCCGGCAAGTGCAAGTCCGGGTCTAAAAATATCGCAACTTGTTATTGATCTTTTCTTTAGATATTCACCGCCAGTTATGATCTCAAAAGAGAAATCGTCTTTTTTCTCTTCGTATAAAGTCTGGGCTGTGATTTTATTCATACACGCCTGGTCTTTGCTGCAATTCTTTTTCTTTCCCTGAATTTTTCTTCGTATTTCTGTAGTTGCCTTTCAGCTTTCTTTGCTACGTCAATTATCCCCTGGTAAATGTCCTGGGTATTCACCTTGCAATTGATCGTTGAATGTTTGACCCTGAGGGTGAGTTCCACAATGCTTATTGATTTATCTTTCTCCAGAACAAGGTTTCCATCAATTATATGATGTTCGAATCTTTTTAACTTGGCCAACTTCCTGCCAGCAAATTCGGTCATGGCATCGGTCAGGGTGAAATTCCTTGCTGAGATGGCTATGTTCATCATACCTCCTTGAAATAAAGTATAAATAAAAACTTACAGAATTCAAGTATTTTAGAAAGCATCTTTCAACTTCAGGGCACGCAGATTCTTTTTGAGATTCCCTTCAAAAAGATAAGAGGCAACGGCCACACCGTCAGCACCGGCACGAAGAACTTCTTTATAGTTTTTATCATTTATTCCACCAATGCCGATTATAGGCAAAAAAATTTTTTTTCGCAATTGCCGAATCAGGTTAAGTCCACAGCACCGGGCATCTAACTTTGTTTGGGTTGGATAAACCGCACCGACCCCTAAATAATCAGCACCATTTTTCTGAGCACGCTGTGCTTCATTAAGGTTGTGGGCTGAAATCCCGATTATGAACTTTTCTCCCGCTATCTTCCGGGCTTTTACTAATGGAATATCATTCTGTCCTAAATGGACTCCATCGGCATCGACACCTATGGCAATATCAATGCGATTGTTGATAATAAATTTAATTTCCGGATTGGTTAATAATCTTTTTATCTTTTCGGCATACCGATAAAATGTCTTATCAGGCAGGCTTTTTATCCGCAGTTGTATCATCGTTGCACCATTATCCTGCAGGGTTTTGACCATTTTATCGAGTGGCATTTTCCCAAGATATTTTTCGTCAATGATCGCATACAATCTGGGATTGAATTTTTTTTCTTTCATCTCAAGGACGATTTTTTCAAGGTCATAAATGCCAAACCTTATTCGTTTCATAACACGGCTTGCACTTCTATCCTTCATACGCAAAATTTCTTCAATTATCCGTGCTGATTCCTTGGCACGGGTGAAATTTGCCATGATGATGTCTAATTCCTTCTCCCGTGGAACAGAATCAAAATCGGGTTTTCTTCCTAAATCAGAAGCACTCTGACGGCTGGAGACTATATCAATCGTTGATATCGATTTTTTTAATAGAAAGAAATTATATCTGAGGTTCCTTACTTTTTCAAGAATGGCTGGCTTTTTTAATTCAAATCTGATATAGTCCTCAATTAATTTCAGTGCTTCAGTGAGACGATTTAAATTCACATCAAGAATCTGTTCCCATTCCACAGGTAATTATAATGAATTAAAAAGACATGTCAAGAAAGACTTGTCATTTTTCATTGACAAATCGGTTATTATCCTTATAATTATGTTGTGTTCCATTTATTATTTATTATTCTGAATCAGTACCAGCCCCAGACATTGGCAGTCCCGCCGTTTGAACATACATTTGGGTTCTATCGTGCTTCAAAATATTATTTAAGATTATTCATAGGTCCTGGTTTCGATTATAATGACCCACAGGGCATAGTTGCCGTAAAATTGAAAGAACTTGATGACCCGAGAACAAAAAGGGACGATGATGAACTGACAGTCTTTGCGGTAAATTCGGGCTCAGGTCAAATTGTATATAATATAGGTTTAAAGGAAGCAAGGGTTTACGGAAATGATAGAGTTTTTTCACAACCCAAGGGAATTACTGCTAATGAAGATGGACTTATTTACCTTGCTGATTTTGGTAATAAGAGGGTTGTGAAATTGCAGTATACAAAAGGCAAACTTGAGATTATCGGGGAGATAAAACTTCCAGGAAGACCATTTGATGTCTGCCTCGATTCCAAGAATAATCTTTATGTTACCGACTACGACAATTCAAAGATTTATGTCTATTCTCCACAGGATTCCCTTATCAGTTCTTTCGGGAAAGAAGGGCAAACATATGGTGAGATATACCATCCAATGGGAATAGAGGTGATTGACAAAGATGCGCCATATAACCATTATCATGAAGATTTTATTGTTATCACCGATAATGATGGAAAGCGGATTTCTCGGTTTACCACTTCAGGAAGATTCTTAAACTCAATATACTGTTTCGAAATTGGTTTTGCAGAGGCAAATTTTCTTTATTGTGCAACTGATTATTTTGCCAATATTTATGTAACTGACGAAAAGAACGACCAGATTCATAAATTTGATCGTCATCTGACATACATAATATCTGAAGGAAGGACCGGAACCGGTCCAGGTGAATTCCATTCACCAAGGGGAATAACGATTGGTCGGCGCTATGGCCAGGTTTTTATAACTGAAAAAGAAGGCGGACAATATCTATGGATATCAATCGATGCATTCCTTGTAGGATGTTTTCCTCCGGTTTTTTCTCAAAAGCAGCCAGGCACAACCCTGGCATTGTATATCACAAATGAAGGACGGATTGATATTGACATTTATGACCAGACAGGTAAGAAAATCGGAAACTTGATTGATGGTTTAAAAAAACCACCGGGTGAAGTCCTCATAGTCTGGGATGGACTCAATCAGGATGGAAATGTTGTTCCCCCGGGTGAATATGAATTCCGTATCACAGTGCGAGCGCGCCATGGCCATGGGACCAAGATTAAAAAATATTTAAGGGGTGTTGTAAAATGTGTAGAATCATAAGTCTAAAAAATTTTTGTTTGTTTATGATATTACTGTATTCTACGACTGGATACAGCAGGAAATATGCTGGTGAATTTCAGGAACTGATGGTTGGAGGAAGAATCTGTGGAATGGGTGGAACCGGTGTTGCTCAGGGGATTGACCCGAGTGCTTTAATTCTCAATCCTGCCCTTTCACCCTTTATCAGTCGTTCACTACATCTGATGCATTCAGAAAATTTTGCAGGGATTGTCAAAAATGATTTTGGTGCGATAATCATCCCCAAGAACGATTTTGCCTGGGGTCTGGGATTCCAGATGGTTTCGGTTGGTGGCATTAAACTGACTACACTTCCTGATACAACCCACCAGCCTGATGATGGAAACCAGCCAATACCTTATGATACAGTATCAACAAAGGATGTAGTAATTTATCTGAATGCCGGTAGAACCAAGAACTTTCTATCATATGGTACGAATCTCAAGATATATTATCGGGATCTCGCTGTTGTCACCGGTCTTGGTGCGGGAACAGACATCGGCATTAAAATAAAACTTACAAATTTAACCATTGGCATGAGTATAAGGGATTTTATTCTTTCGCCGATTTACTGGAAAAATGAAACAAGAGAATATATCTATCCGAAATTGACATTTGGCCTGGCATCCCGGATTCCTCTTTCAAAAATAAACTCAATTTTGACTATTGAGTCAGATTTTATGAGACACTTCACTATGGATGATATTCTCCTTGCTCATGGTATTGAACTGGCATATAAGAATAAGATATATGGTCGTTTTGGCAAAACCGGTAATCGTTACACTGCGGGTGCAGGGTTAAGATACAAAAAGATATTTTTTGATTATGGACTTATAACCCATACTGACCTGGGAATATCAAACAAATTTTCCCTCGGATTGGAATTTTAAATAGCGATAGATGCTCAAGGCAGAAATTTTTCGTAAATTATTGAACCTCTGGGCAATATTCATACCTGTGTTATACTATCTCTTACCGGAGGCATCCGCACGGTCATTACTTTTTACTATAACCATGATCATTGTGGCGATAGATTTCACACGCCTCCATGTCAACGGTGTGAAAGAAGGTTTCATCCTTTTTTTCGGTTCTTTCTTGAGAAGGCGTGAACTGACGAATCTCAGTGGCGCAACATTTCTCCTTTTGGGCTGTCTGATAACCGCTTTGATTTTTCCCCGTCCCATCGTGATTTCGGCATGCACTTTTACAATCGTTGGTGATACATTTGCTGCAATGTTTGGACAGAATATAAAGGGACCAAAATTGTTTAAAAAGACATTGGTTGGGAGCCTTGCCTATTTTGGTTCAAACGTTGTCGTCGTTTTTATCCTCCATTCGCTTCTGACGCTTCCTTTTTGGGTGCTTTTTGCCGGTGCTTTAATCTCCACTTTTTTTGAAGCCCTGCCCTTACCCTGGGATGATAATTTTTCTGTTCCTATAATCACTGGCATCGGAATGAGTTTGATTATTTAAATATCCGGATGAGAATAAAAATTGTTACCCCGCATCCAGCAATGATAGCACCGAGCCAGCCAATGATACAGAGTGAGGTGACGATTACACCCGCAATAAACACACCCAGGGTGATATAAAGAACGGATTTTTTAAAATCAAGATTCATTAAATAGGCAAGAAGTGCACCTGTCCATGCACCGGTCCCGGGAAGCGGGATGGCGACGAATATCAATAGTCCGATCTCTTCATACTTTTCAATCACCTTGCTCTTTTTTCGTGTGCGGTTGAAGAGCCAGTCAAAAAATTTTTTAAATAACGGGATTCTGCAAAGTAAATCGGTGGCAGGTTTTAATAAAAGGAGTATAAACGGAACCGGAAGGATGTTGCCGAAAAAAGCGATAAGGAATGCCTTGGTCCAGTGAATTTTAAAAAGATTTATTGCCAGTGGCAGGGCACCGCGCAATTCAACTACTGGGATCATCGAAGTTAAAAAAACTGCCCATTCCGGAGAAAAACCCCTCGCTACCAGTTCCTGGGGGTTCATACCATTCCTCCTTTTTTCCGGATAATCCAGTCAATCAGAAGCAGGATAAAAATCAAAAAATAAGACAGCGGTTTATCAAAAGAAAGAGTTATAACTTCATACCGTTTTCTGCCTTCAGGTGGTATAAATGTTTTCAATTGCGAAACATCATAGTACCCGCCTCCGGTTCTGGAACTGATTTTTTCAAGTAGTTGCTCATTAATCAATTCTTCGGGCTCTGACTCTATCCCGACAATTTTCAGATTCAACAGATTACTGCTTAGTGTATCATGCTGGAGGATTCCTCTCGCTGTCAGTGTATAATCGCCGGATTCATTCGCCTGGATGGATGCTTCATAATGACCCGGTCTGATTTCAAAGAATGGTATTCTTTTATCCTGAAATTCAAGATAGAATTCACCACCTGAACCAGGCTGCAGGTTTTTATCATAGGCCTTGAGATAAAATTTTATCTGTTCACCAGTGTAGTATTGATTCCTTGCTGTTTTTACCGATAGTCGTCTATGCCGGCTATAGGGCGAAAGAAATTTTATAACGTCGTTTATAAGATGGCTTAGAATATCCTGATTATTTATATTAATCTGTGTGAAATGCCACACACCCAGTTCACTTATGTTGATCTGGAACACATATCCCATTCCGGTTTTTCTATATCCAATCAGGGGAAAATCTCCAGCACGGGCGATCAATGTAGTATTTTGATTTACGCCCACGGTGTGATTTATTCTGTATACTGGTGCAAATTCTGTCAATGGTGTAAGGATCGAAAATGGTATATAAATTTTAACTGGCAATTCCTGAGTATGCTGGGCTCCTGATACTGCAAAAGGCAGGACTTCATTGAGCATCGGGTTCAATCCATAGATATTTCCGCAAACCAGGATTCCTCTTTCTGCCTTCAGAAAGTTAAGAAACTTATCATCAAAACTCTTGCTATTGATGTTATCAAGTATTATTATATCAAATGGAGTTAATTCTAACTTCGAATCGCTGACAGGTCGTCCTTTTGTATAAAATCTTCCCGGGGCAATTTGAATAACTTCAGTCAATTCTATATCATCATTCTTCCTCAAGACATCAAGAATAAATCGGGTGTTGAATGAAGGATGGTCGGTGTAATACAGAATTTTTATTTTCCTTTCAAAGACCATTGTCGTAAAATCGTACTCATTGTTCTGATAGTTTGATTCTTCTGTCTGGGGATTGAGAATTATTTTAAATTTTTGGGTTCCGATTTTCTTTGGTACTATTTTAAACTCAACCGACTGCCGGGCATGATGGCCTGAGAGCCTGAATTCTTTTTCCATTTTTATGTTTTCTGATTTTAAAAAAATCTTACCCGCCCTACCCCCGAACCCTTTTGTTTCAATAACGACTTCTATTGGAATTGTATCATTAAAAAATGCATAATCCGGGTGAAATACTTCGGCAATCGACTGGTCTTTAATCATTCTGTTACCAGCACCAAAACAATAGATTGGTGTCTGGAAATCTTTAAGGATTCCCTCCGGAGGTGGACCGTTGTTGTGATTGCCATCGGATATCAGAATTATGCATGAGGGAGAAAGTTTTTCACCAAAATTTAAAGCTTGAGTAATATTGGTAAATTTGGGTGTTACTCCAGTTGTATCCGAATAGACCGAATCACTAAAAAAAATTTTTTGAAATTTATACTTTAATGAATCAACCATCGTAAGGATTTCATGCAGGTGTGGTTTCATACTCGGTGAAAAGTCAATGAGGATCAATGGCGGAGAAAGATTTATTTCCCTTTTAAATTGGATTGAGAAATTGGTGATGAGTAGATATAGCAGTATTACTGCAGCAATCCTGAGCAGGAGTTGTCCGATTTTTTTATGGTATACAAAGATACAGAAAATGATTGCTGCGATACTAATTAATAATGGAATCAAAATCAACCTTCCCGGGTGTAAGTTTGATTATATTTTCCCGTGATACAGAGACCGAATCAGCGCCATGGCAATCATCGCCCAGAATCTGGAGATAATAATTAAAACTGTCGCGTACCTCAAAGAGAAATTCTCCATGGTCAATAGTACTTATACCGAGAATTTCTTTTCGGGATATTACACCCAAACCACTTATAATCGGAGTGTCATTCAACACTGCTCTGCCCCTTATGAATATTGGATTGTAAACAGAATCTGAAGTTATTGTAGTAATAAATTGAGGAGCATCATTTCCACTTAAATCTTTCGCTTCTTTTACAAATAGGTAATAAGTCGTATCATGATTTAGCGAATCAGTTTCGGGAATGAGTGACAACATTTTCATATAATACCATTTTGAGACCATCTTTCTTCTGGGGAAGACATAGTATTTTATTGACGCTGTATCTATTGGTTCAGAATATTCAAGATAAAAATTTTTCTGTCTGGCACCTTTTGTGTATTTAATGACTAAAGGTGGCACAGTATCCTTTTTTGTCGAGGCAATAAATTTGGTTTTAAAAAAACCTGCCCTTTCTGAGCGGTCATATACTTTACCTATTAGATTGTATTCACCAGGAATGATTCCTGGAGTGAATAGAAAAACCTGGTCTGGAGTGTGTCCGGGAGTTACACATATAATTTTGATAGTTTCCTGTTCAGAGTAGATTAAAAAATTTTCCGGATTTAAACTGAGAGAATCGAGTTCTTCAGAGAAATTAAGAATGAGTTGATTTTCACTGAAGGGGTTAATCCTGATGAGTTTTGGGTTTACCCGGTCGATGTGCAAAGGTGGTGCCTTATGGGCACAGAATGATAATATAAAAACCATCAAAAGGAGAATCAGGTAATAACTGCGCATATATTTAATTTTAATGCTTTTTGCTCAAAAGTCAATTCATTTTCAGGATTTTCTCTAATTCTTCCCGGCTCTTTGGTGGAGCGTATTTTGTAATCAGACTGGAGATGCTACGATATACATCCTGAAGTTTCGAGTCATTTTTTAAAATTTTAAGGTGTTTTTTTACAGTCTCTATGTCACCACGAACAACCGGACCGCTCAGTGCATTTCGCCATCCATACTTTTCAACATTATTTATTGTCTCTCTGATTAATGGAAGGATAAAATTTTTTAAATTTTTCTCGTTCCATCCCATTTTTTTTATTATCATATTTATACCTTCAATCAGTCCGACTACGAAGTTGCTCGAAAAGACACCGGATAGGTGATACAGACCCTTTTTATCACCTGCTATTCTATGGATAAAAAAATGTTTGCGGGGGAAAATTGAAAGTGCGACTTTAAGACATTCTTTATCACCTTGAAAAAATAGAAAAAATCGGGTTTGTGGTGGAGGAATGATGATTCGGGGAAAGGTGGCAAAAGGGTGGACTGAAGCCCTAAAGACCAGTTTGTCGTCGGGAAATACTTCAGCGGTCAATAATCCACTGAAATGGAAGACATATTTTTTACTTTTTATGTATTGTTTAGCCTTTTTATAGGCATTGAGAATTTCGTCATCAGGTGTAGCAAAGAGAATAACTTCAGAATTTTCTATCAGGTCAGCATAAGCAGGATTATTTTTTATCTTCAAAAGCTTCAATGCCTGATTCAGTCTTTTCCTGTTCTTATCAAAAACCCCATAAAGATGGTTTCTTTTTTTTAGAAAATATCCAATGGTCATTCCAACACGTCCGCAACCGACCAATGCTACTTTCATTTTTGAGAAATATCCGATACCAGTGTTTCCAGTTCTGGATAGAGAGCGACCGAATCACATTTTAATGAAGAATCAATTTTATTTACAAGGTCTTTCAATATCCTGCTCGGTCCTATTTCAAGGAAATATTCATAGCCGAGTGCCTTCAAATTATTTATTGCCTGTACCCAGTCGACCCTTGCCAGCATTTGCTTTTTTAGGGAATCTTTAATCAGGTTCCCATCGGTGAGGATTTTCTGTTCCACTACTGAATAAAAACTATGCGTGGGATTTTTGAAATCAATTCCATCCAGGAATAGACTGAATTCTTCTGATGCCTCTTTTAGATAGGGACTGTGCCAGGCACCACCAACATCTAAAGGTATTCCTCTGCCCTTATTATTTGCTGCAAAGCTGGCGACGAGTTGAATGCCCTGTTTTGAACCTGATACTACAATCTGATTTGGCGCATTAATATTTGCGATTACGACCGGTTCTTTTATTTCTTCACTAACTCTTTGACATTCTTTTTCAAGGATATCCTGGTCAATGTTAATGATTGCCATCATTCCACCGTGTTTACCACCTTTTTCCATTACCTCACCCCGTTTCTTAATCATCAGGATTCCATCTTTAAAATCAGTTATTCCGCAGTAAACAATTGCAGTCGCTTCACCAAGGCTATGACCCAGCGAGACATCGCCTGAGATGCCCATATCCTCAAGAATTCTCGCATAGGCAAGTGATACGAGACTTATCGCAGGCTGGGCAATACTCGTCATCTTGCTTGTCTCTGCCGACTTTTCACCCCAGAGGTATTCTTTTATGTCATAACCCAGGATTTCACAACCAAGGTCGATCGTCTCTTTAGCCTTATTATATTTTTGATAGAGTTCTTTACCAATGCCGGGTTTGAAAGCACCCTGACCGTCAAACAAAAATACTATTTTTTTCATACCATTGCTCCTTTCTAAATAGTGGCTATTGCCAGACCAATCGCCAGTTCCTTTGTATGGCTGATGCTGACAAAAATACGGATAATTTTCAATTCATCACAAATTTCTTTTGCTCTACCGGATAGTACTACATAAGGCGCCCCACTTTTTTCATTCAATATCACAACATTTCTATAACTTATTCCTTTGCGCCAGCCGGTCTTTATCGCCTTCAATACCGCCTCTTTTGCGGCAAACCGACCTGCAAGCTCTTCATAACGGAATACACCGCGGTCGGAAAATTTTATCTCTTCAGGTGCAAATATTTTATCAATGAATCTTTTATGTCTTTCAATCGCTGATTTTATCCTTGCTACTTCAATTATGTCGATGCCAATACCGAATATTTCCATTTATCTCTTTACTCCAATTCCGGTCACTGAAGGACACTTTATCCTTACCCTCTGATATTTTTTTCCTATTGCCGGTTTTTTCACAAAATAACCTCCGATTTCAATCCGGTATTCATCCACAGTCCCAATTAACGCACCATTTTTATTCTCATACCATTTTACTGAACGTTTCTTTGGATTTACCGCACAGATTATATTCAGCTCTCCAGGCACTGTTGTCAAAAGGTCTTCTGATGATGGTATTATATATGCCCTTGACTCACCGAATGCAGTGTGAGAATGGAATTCACCGATATATTCCAGGCCCTCGGAAAGCAATCTGAGTATTGAGTTTACTCTTTCTACCCTTTTTAAATCAATGGTCACATGGGCAAAACTGCTTTCGGCAGTTTGATAGGGTATCGCATATTCAACCATATATTTATTTTCGCCTTTCACACCGATTAGATAACCGATCGTTTCTTTTTTGAATGTCTCAATGGAAGAAGATACGATAGATAAAAAAGCAGGCAGACTGAGATATGCCTCAACCTTTTTATTTTTAACTTCTGTTTTAGCTCGTTCCATGTTCGTACCTTTCAATTATATTCAAAACTCTTTTTATACATCTGGCTCTACCAATCAGTTCCATTGTTTCAAAAAGTCCAGGACCGGCTTCTGTGCCAGTTATGTAAACTCGGAGGGGATGGATTAATTCCCTGGTTTTTATCGCCTTCTGCTCACAGAATTTTCTTAGACTATCTTCTATATTATGGGCATTGAAATCTTTAAGTTCTTTTAAAACTACCATAAATTCCCTGGTTAGGGAGACACTTTTATCATTAAGGTATTTCTTTAAAGAGTTTTCATCATATTCAAAATCATCAGTAAAAAAATATTTTGCACGTGAAATATCCTTCAACACCTTTAAGCGTGGCCTCATCAAAAGACATACCCGGTCAACCCATTCTCTGTTTTTTTTGTATTCTTCTTCAGTGATATATCCTGAAGAAATTACAAAAGGTTCAATGCTGGTGAGAAATGTTTTTTCATCTATTCGATTTATAATATAATGATTATTCAACCACTCAAGTTTTGTTTCATCATAGATTGCATTTGCTGGATTTATCCGCTCCAGGGTAAAGAGTTCTATTATTCTTTCCCGATCCATAATCTCTTCATCACCACCTGGTGACCAGCCCAGGAGGGCAAGAAAGTTTATGAGTGCATCAGGTAAGTAACCTTCATCCCGATATTCCAGCACCGAGCGTGCACCAAGTCGCTTTGAAAGTTTCTTTTTGTCCTTGCCGAGTATTACAGGGAGATGGGCAAAAAAAGGAATCGGGAGATTGAATGCTTCATATAACATGATTTGTTTGGGAGTATTGGCAATATGCTCGACACCGCGGATTACATGGCTTATCTTCATCAGGAAATCATCCACCACGCAGGCAAAGTTATATGTAGGCATGCCATCGGATTTGATGATTACAAAGTCTTCAATATCAGAGGCATTTTTTTCAACTACTCCATGGACAATGTCAGAAAAAGAAATTCTCTTTTCTACCGGCACTTTAAATCTCAATGCTGGCTTCATCCCTGCATTCATTCTTTTTTGCTTTTCAGTTTCAGTAAATTTTTCCCGGCACCGGTGCTTCCAGTCCATTTTTTTATTAAGATAATACTGCCTCTCTTTTTCTATTTCTTCTTCTGTGCAAAAACACCAGTATGCTTTCTCTTCTTTTATCAATTTTTCCGCATATTCTCTATATATTTCTTTTCGTTCAGACTGGAAATAGGGACCGTACTCACCGCCCTTTTGTGGACCTTCATCCCAATCAAGTCCGAGCCAGTTTAATGAAGTAAGGATTACTTCAACCATCTCTTTTGAAGAACGGGTGGCATCGGTATCTTCAATCCTTAAAATGAATTTGCCATTATGATGACGGGCAAATAGCCAGTTGTAAAGGGCAGTGCGGGCACTACCGATATGAAAAAAACCAGTGGGACTTGGTGCAATTCTGACTCTGATATCCTGTTTCATATTAAGAAAATCCCGGTGCAGGCTAGTTCTTTACCTGCAATCACATTTCAAAATGAACTCCAAGTCTACGGAGAGGGGGAGATTCGAACTCCCGTCCCATCTTTCGATGAGAAACCGCTTAGCAAGCGGGTGCCTTCGACCACTCGGCCACCTCTCCTTGTGTCAATCAATTGTCATCGTCTCGGAAAGGCTTTTGGTCGCTCAACGGTCAAATCCCAAATTCTTTTCCCAACCTTTCCAGTTTGAACGGAGGGCGAGGGATTCGAACCCCCAAGGGATTGCTCCCGGCGGATTTCAAGTCCGCTGCCTTACCAGTTAGGACTAGCCCTCCAGAAACTTTTATATTATAACCAATTTTGTCGAATTGTCAACCAAACTTGGAAAGATATTGACCACCGCTACTATTCTGGGTTAGTTGTTAGGGGTATTGATTTTTGAATAAAAAATAATAAAATAGATTTATGAAGGTAAAAAAGGCATATTTTGCCGGTGGGTGTTTCTGGGGTGTGGAATATTACTTTGATAAAAAAGAAGGGGTTATTTCAGCGGTCTCAGGATATATGGGAGGTTCGTTTGAGAATCCGACTTATCAGGATGTGAAAACAGGAAAGACCGGTCATTATGAAACAGTTGAAGTGACATATGATCCTGAAAAGGTTTCTTATGAAGAACTGGCAAGGCTGTTTTTTGAAATCCATGATCCAACCCAACCTGATGGCCAGGGACCAGACATCGGTGAGCAAT
This sequence comes from Caldifarciminota bacterium, assembly GCA_026416055.1. Classification (GTDB taxonomy): domain Bacteria; phylum Hydrothermota; class Tepidihabitantia; order SM23-42; family JAOAFX01; genus JAOAFX01. The sequence continues at coordinate 5,412 of JAOAFX010000004.1, read as the reverse complement.
ATAAATCGGTAATATTTTATAATGATGAGGAAGAAAAATGTATCGCAGAGAAACTGATAAATATTCTCAGGACAAAAGGATACAATGTAATGACAAAAGTTCTGCCGGTCTCTAAATTTTACAGGGCAGAGGAGTATCACCAGGATTATTACGAAAGAAAAAACCAGACACCTGCCTGCCATTATTATACAAAAAGATTTGATGATTATTGATCAATCAATTTTCCGGTTTATAAATTGACAACGCTTAAATCAGCAGTTTAGGCTGCAGAATTGATTAAAACAAAATAATTTTTTTAAATTCGACATTACCGATCTTTGCAGATACACAAATCGTAGCACCGGCAAGAACAAAAGAAACTATCTGACTACCAGAGCCATAAAGCTACTGCAAATTAAAATATAATGCAACGGTTAACAATGTTTTAATAGCGAACATAGTTGATTTGTAAACGGGTTTTTCTCTAAAATGAAACTGGCAAATTTTTTTATTTTTTATCTCCGAATATCCTTTCAGGATAAATACCACATCTGAAACTCTGGGAAAATCTATTGACAAACAAAAAGAATGGGTTAAACTACGATATATGTATGATTCCCTGATGCGTATAGGTAAATACAAAATAATTGAAAAAATTGAAGATGGGAATTATTCAACAGTTTATAAGGTTCAGGATAGGGAACATGAATTTGTCTTAAAAATAGCCCGCGATAATATACCTGAATTCAATCACCTCATCCAGAGGGAATTCCAGATTCTATCTCAATTTAACCATCCTAACATTGTTCCGACAAGGGAATATAGCACTACTTCAGATAAAAGGGCTTATTTTGTCCTTGAATACATAAGAGGCAAGCCAATAAATGAGGTTTTTCAACGATTTTCAGCAGAATTTATTGAAGCAGTAATTCAGGTGATAAATGGACTGGGTGCCTTTCATAATAAGGGGTTTATTCATAGCGACTTAAAGCCTGAACATATAATTTATAACCCTGAAGAGAAGAAAGTTGTCCTTATTGACTTTGGATTTGCTGGTATCACGACGCGGCAGATTAAAAAATACGGCACAATCGGTTATGTCGCTCCTGAAGTTTTAAAAGGGATTGGTATGGATCAAAGGAGTGATTTATATTCACTCGGTGTTATAATCTATGAGATACTATCAGGTACTGACTTGAAGTATCCGGTTAAACCAATAAAGGGTGTTCCGGAAGAGCTAAATAATGCCATCATCCGGCTCCTTTCCGAAGAGCCGTCCTTGAGACCCACAGCACCAGAATTGTATGAGATATTTAAAAACTTTTTACCAGAGAAAAAGATTGCAATTCCATCGTATGATGTCTACCTACCACCAACCGGTTTTGTTGAAAATCCAGAAATTATGGATAAATTATTGAGATTGAAAGGCGAAGCGGTTGTGGTTTATGGTGAGATCGGTTCGGGAAAAACAAGATTGCTCAAAGAATTGAGGTATAAATACCTTTTTCAGGATTACGAAGTATTTTCTTATACGGGTAGAGGAGATGGTTATATTCATGAATTTTTGTGTAACGCTTTAAACTTTAAAGATTTGGAACTCTCAGAAAAAGAAGATCAACTTCAGATATATGCAGAGATAACCGAAAGACTCCTTGATTATGGAAAAAGTGTAAATTTAATTATACTAATTGATGACCTTGATGATTTGAATGACTATGAATTGGGATTAATTCGATTCATAGGGCACAGCCTTAAGGATACCCGCATTGCAATGGTCTGTACCTCGGATGCTAACCCAAGGGTTAAGGATTTAAATTTCTTTGAACTCAATTTAAGACCATTTTCAGTGGCTGATGTAAGGATATTGATTGATAAGACTTTCTTTGAGATTGAATCAAAGGGTAGTGATGATTTATCTCCATTTATTGAATGGCTTCATAAACACACCGGTGGCAATCCTTTGTTTATTACAGAAACATTGAAGATGCTCTATAACCAAAATTTGTTAAAATATCATATCAATAAATGGCAGGTAGACATTCCAGCATTGAGGGAGATTAAAATCCCTGAAAATATTAAGGGGATATTATCTGCAAGATTACGCAGGATTGATGATAACGCACTCAATATCCTCAAGGTTTTGTGTATTGCTGATTTTCCCCTTGAGACATCTATCATTGGAGGCGTCTTTCCGGAGTTGAATAATATCAGTATTGAAATTCTGAAATTACTGGGACTCGTTAGAGAAGAATACACAGGAGGCAAGAGATTATTTTCTCCTGCCAACCAGTTTGTAAAAATTCTGACCGAGAAAAGAATATCAGACGAAGAAGTTAATTCTATCACCAGAAAAATTATCAAGGCAATAGAAGATGCACGGCCTGCGGAGATTTTTTATCCACTACTGGGTAGATTGTATAGCCGGATTGGTGATGCAGAGAGGGCACGCCACTATTTTTATCTTTCTGGAGAGGAGTCTGAAAAAATAAATGATAGAAAAGGGGCGATAGACTATTACCTGAATGCACTTGAGTGCACAAAAGATAAAGAATCGCCCGAATACTCTGCGATTCTAATTAAACTCGCAGGGCTTTATCTACTTTCGGGCGAGAATCATAAGGCGATTGATTACTATGAGAAATCTATTGAATTCAAACAATTAAAGGATGAGGCACTATTCGGTATCGGAAAGGCATATTCCAATCTTGGTGATTATAACAGAGCACTTGAATATTTGAGTAATGCCCTTGGACTGGTTAAGGAAGAAGAGAAAATAGTAGAAATTTTAAACCGAATTGCCTATTGTTATATATGTTTAAAGAACTTTGTAGAAGGTGAACGAATTATAAATGAAGCTATCGCTATTTCAAGAAAGATAAGAAATCCCGAACTTGAAGCTGGTGCATTATATTATTATGCCATGCTTGAGTTGTTCAGGGGTGAATATAAAAAGGGGATATCCATCTGTGGGGAGTTGCTGAAATTTTGTGATAAGAATAATCTTGATAAACAGCGGGCTTATACAGCAAATCTATTGAGTTCTTTTTATCTCCAGACCGGTGATATTGAAAATGGATTGAAATATGTTGAGCAGGCGATAGAGGGATTTGAACGGATTAAAAATTTGAATGCCCTGGTGTCGGGGATAGTAAATAAAGGGTTATTAGCTTATCGTATGAGTGATAGTAAAAGTGCGCGACCCAGTTTTCTAAATGCACTTGCTCTCTGCACTAAAATTAAAAATAAAGTATATGAGTTAACTGCCGTAATAGGAATTGCGAGCATATATGAAATTTCAGGTAAATTTCGAGATGCTATTCTGTATTACAAGAAAGCAAAAAACATCAGTCCTGATTCTGCATACGCCAGTTATGGTCTTTCAATTGTTTATTATAAACTTGCTGAAATTGATAAGGCGAAATCAATACTTGAAGAGAGAATGAAGAAAAAAGAAGAAATACTATATCTTATTGGTCTCGGTCTTGTCTATTCAGTGCTGGGAAGGGTTGCGCTGGCTAAGGAATGTGTAGAAAAGGGGCTTAAAAAATTAGAAGAAGAATGTGCTGAGATCTCTATCCAGCGCGAAATCTATCTTAAAGCAAGCCAGTTTTATTATGAGACAGGTGATTTTAAAAAGTCGCTTGAACTCGCTAACAGGGCGAAGGATATTACGATAAAAGAAAGCCGGGAAGACCTGATTGCTGATGCATTGATAAAAATAAATAAATTCAGATTGGAAATCATAGATAAACTTGAGATAGAAGCAAACCTTAAATCCTTAAAAGACAAAGATTTCTTATATGATTATGCCTGGTTAAAAAAGTTAAAAATTGAATCAATCATTGAAAGGGGTGTTGAGCCGGCGCGAATAAAAGAGGTTGCCGAGGAACTTGAAACCGCAAGCCAGATTTTCCGCTCTATCGGTGCAGAACTTGAATTTAACCGGGTTCAGAAACTGAGATTAAATCTTTATCCAGAAATCCTGCGTGATTACTCAAGAAGGATAATCTCGGTTCAGTATCTTGATGCATTTTCAAGACTTGCTGAACTCATAAGTTCACATCTTGGCGATGAGGATTTTGTGATAAAGCTCCTTGACCTCGTGATTGAAACGACCGAGGCTGAGCGGGGAGCGATATTTATTAGAACTGAAAAAGGCATGGAATTTATTTCCGGCAGGAATATTGATAAAAAGACGATTAAAGATGCACGCGAGCTATCAAAGTCAGCAATAGGAGAGATAAACAGGAATAAAATAGTCTTTGTTCCCAATGCCCTTGAAGACCCACGATTCAATGTCAGAAAAAGTGTTTTATTGAACCAGATTCGTTCAATCCTCTGCATACCCCTTGTCATAGGAGATAGTGTCATCGGTGCAATATATCTTGATTCAAGGATTGCGGGTTCAATATTCAATGACGAGGACAAAGAGTTTTTAAATCCTATCTCAAAGATTCTTGCTTCAATTGTGGAAAAATCCATAATTTTTAAGAATTTGACCCAGGAGAATATTCTTTTAAAGACAAAGATAATCAGTGAATTGGGTGCAGGTTATCTTTTAAGCAGAACAGAAAAGATGAAAAAAATCTATAAAAGCGTTGACGCTATCGCCCTTTCTGATGCACCAGTTTTAATCTGTGGAGAGACAGGAACCGGTAAAGGAATGCTTGCCCGCTTGATTCATTTAAGAAGCAAGAGGAAAGACAAAAAATTTCTCTCCATTAACTGCGGGGCGATACCAGAAACCCTTCTTGAATCCGAACTCTTTGGACATAAAAAAGGTGCATTCACCGGTGCAATTTCAGATAAAAAAGGTTTGCTGGAAGAGGCAGAAGGTGGAACAGTATTTCTTGATGAGATTTCAAATACTACCGCTGGGTTTCAGGCAAAGATGCTTGAGGCAATAGAAGATAAAGTCATCCGCAGGGTGGGCGAAACCACCACAAAAAAGATAGATGTCAGATTCATACTCGCCTCCAATAAAGACCTTGAGATAGAAGTAGAAGAAGGTAGATTCAGACCGGATTTATATTTCAGAATAAATGTCTTTAAGATAGAAGTGCCGCCTTTAAGGGAAAGAGTCATTGATATTCCAGAACTTGCCCGATTCTTCCTGGATAAATACTGTAAAGAGCTGGGAAAGAATATAAAAGGCTTTGAACCAGGTGTTATGGAAAAGTTAAAAAAATACCACTGGCCTGGAAACATCAGGGAATTGATGAATGTTATTGAAAGGGGGGTGACACTCTGTACTGGAGAATGGATAAAGATGGAAGATATGGGTTTTAGAAGAGAAGTAAAAAAAGAAATCGTTCCATTAAAAGAAATAGAGAAAGAAGCAATAATTGAGGCACTCAATGCCACAGGCTGGAACCGGACAAAGGCTGCAGAAAAGCTGGGCATTACCCGTAGAACCCTTTATAACTTCATAAA
>JAOAFX010000049.1 GCA_026416055.1 Caldifarciminota bacterium | reverse complement strand
GTATCCAGGCAAAGTTATAGACTTCGGTAATATCCGCACCCCCTTCAACTTTTCTTTATCCAGTTGACATAGACCATGCTTTTTCAGGAGAAGATCGCAATTTCAATGCACCATCAAATGCCCTGCCTGGTCCACCTGCAAGCCCCTCAAGGTCAAAGACAAAGCCCCACCTATCTGAAAATTTCTTCTCCATAGCGATATGAAGTAAAGGCACAAATCCCAGGTCTGTCTTTTCCGCACCCCTGCCCTGTTGTTCCAGCCTTATCTTCGCATCCCTGATTTTTGCAGTAAATCCAATCCAGCATTTGCAATTGTGTTTCTGGCTTTTACAAAGATTATAACTGTATCCAAGACGCCAGGAGTTGAATTTATATGTTGCATCAGTAGGGATTCCCTGTTGAAATGTCTCACCGCAGTAGTTTATGTTGGTGTCAAATGTTCCGGTCTTTGTGTAAAATAAAGGAGCAAGCAGAATATGAAGATTATGTTTTGGAGTTATATTCCATTTAAGATACAAACGAACCCATGGTAACGGACCTTTACCAACAAGTTCAACGAGCGAAAACCTTGTGCCTGCAGATGTGTTTGGTATCTGAACAACATTTCTGCTCTGCCAGACCGCTCCGCCTTCAAGTTCAGCAGAAAATCTTTTGTATTCAGAATCGGCACTCAAGGTTTGTGCCACCAAAAACAAAAATAATGTAAAATGTAAATATTTCATTTTACCTCCTATGCTTTCTCTTTTATTACACTCTCGCAATTTCGTTAGCATTTTTAGTCCTTCTCAACCTTTTGCCATCTTTAGCCTCATTCAGCCTTTTTATGCCTTTTCAAATTAGTATTTTGTCCTCACCTTTATTATCAATTGCATTTTCTCTATATCCAGTATCGCCAGCATAAAATCAATCAAATCTTTTTCAAGAGTCAATTTGATTTCTTTAGGCCTATGCATAATATCATCACCAGCAGTCCTGCACTGATAAAATCCTTTTTTATCTGGTAAATCAAGCGATTTAAGGGCATTTTCATACAATTGTTCTATTGTTGGATTATATATTGAACCTTCTTCAGGTAAGTTTCTACCTGAATCTTTATAAGTCCTTATAATTCCCTTTTTTGTTGATTCAATTCCAAACATCTTCATAAGAAAATCTTTAGGGATTGGTAATTCAAGCCATTTCCCACTCTTTTTTACATCTAAAAGATATTTTTGAAAATCATGTTCACTAAACTGGAATGCGATATCAATGCTCAATCCTTCCCGGCCAAAAAAGCCAGGTTCTTCTGGGTGAACGCGAGAATAAATTGTTTTCGCTGAAGATGGAACAGAAAACTCGCGACGGAGAATGGTCTCATCAGATTCATTGATGCAACCGCTAATTAGTATGAAGAAAGGCAAGAAAAAATAAGATTTCATTATCATTTTGTAGTCGCATACCTTGGTCTGCAAAATGACTAAATGGATCCTCATAAAATTTACCGCCGTAAAAACTATGCTACAATATATTGCATTGGCCTTATTTATTAGATGATACAATTGTCCTATAATTTGCCCTATAAGTTGGGCAACTACATAGGGTTTGCTCGTCCAGCTGAAGTTGGACGCTACAAATAGACACTCGCTCTTAATGTAGCATCCAGACTTATCTGAACGTAGATATTCATTCATTGCCATTCCGCTTATCTTCAAGATGTATCGTCCTTATTGGATAAGGGATTTTTATATTCTCAGCCTTGAATCGTCGGTGCAACCTTTTAATAAATTCGTGTTTGATAATAAATTGGCTGGCGAACTCCTCTACCTGAAGGATAACTGAGAACTGGACGCTAAATTCTCCAAAGGTATGATAACGAACAAGTGGCTCAAAATTTTTTACTCCGCCTGGGACTTCACGGAGTGTTTCCCTGGCAACTTCAAGTACAATCTTCTCTACTTTTTCCAGGTCACTATCATAACTCACACCTACTTGAATAATAACTGCCATTCCTTTTTCTGGCAAATGATAATTTTTTACTATTGTTTGTGCGAGTTTAGAATTTGGTATGATAATTAAATTATTGGAAAATTCACGAATAGTAGTATTCCGCCAGGTCACATCTTCGACATACCCGTCTTCACCGGTCGCCAATTTTACATAATCACCTGGTCTGACCTGTTTTGAGATAATTATCTGCAAACCTGCAAATAGATTGCTCAGAGTATCCTGCAAGGCAAGTGCAACAGCAAGACCTCCGATACCAAGACCAGCAAGTATGGGTGCAATTGAAATGCCCAGGGAATGCAGGATAATTAGAATACCGATTAGTAAAATAAATACTCTGGTAATATTGGTCAGGATGGTTGTTCGTGGAATTGCTTCTTTAATAGCAGTAGAAGACATATCTACAAATCCAACCGCAATATTGGCGATGACAGCAGTTATGGAAAAAATCGCAGCAACAAAAAGTATTTTGTTTATAATAAATAGAACTTGAGCTTCAGTGATAATTCGGGGTAGTGCTACAGACAAACCCGCTATTAAAAACCAGAGAATAATCCAGCCCTGCAATGAATGTATGATTACCTCATCGCCACGCCATCTTGTCTTCTTTGCCAGGCTTTTTAGCCAGCCGAATATGATTATCTGGCATATCAAGCCTAAAACAACAGAACCACAAACGATGATAATGGGCACGATGTATTTTATAATCAATGCCTTCATTTCAGCCTCATTAGTTTACGATTATATCTAAATTTCTAATTCGGTCAATTATTTTGATTTTAAATGTGGATTTATTTTCGGCTGGAAATCACATCCAAATATTTTTGCATCATTAAACCGTTTCTTTTTGGTTTCTTTATTCGTATGTCATTCTGAATTTATTTCGAAGTCACTCTTCCCTGCTTCCCTATCAACCCATTTTAAGAAAGCCCTGTTTTAGAGCATAAGTGGTTGTTTATTTCACAATCAGCACCTTCTCTATTTTTATTTCCTTTTCACCTTCAAGAATTAGAAAATAAACACCGGAATTGAGATTGGAGGTGCTATGATAATAAAAATGAGAACCTTCTTCAAGGACGCCCTCCATAATCGTGGCAACTTTCCGTCCAAGATTATCATAAAGATTCAAATTGATTCGCTGCCTTTCAGAAATGGTAAATTGAATTCGGGCATTGTCTATTACAATGTTCGGTAAGACCATCAATTCCAGCCCCTGGTTTCTTATTTTAGGTCTCGCACCTTCCTTTATGCCAGTAACCGGTGCATAACCCAGGTATATATACATTGGGTCTAAACCTAACGGATCATAAAGAAGATGCCAGAGCGGATCGTGATCAATTACTTTATCGCGAGCTAATACATAATAGATACGATTTCGTATCGTATCTATTCTTTTTGCAATCTGCTGGAGGCCGATGCGATTTGTACTAGTAGATGTAATATTCACCGGTTCTGACCAGGTTATACCGCTATTGGTGGACACACACATAAAAATATCCATCCAGGTCAATGAATCGTTAAGGTTATTCCTCGGAATATTAAAAATGACTACTGCCTTATTACCACCGGTAGCGAGCGTGGGATAAGTGGCTTCAGTATCAGGCAGGGAGGATGTCAATTCAACAGGTGGAATGCCCGGACCGTATGAAACATATATTTTCCCATAATACGGATATGTATTATCATCTAAATTACGGCATTCGAAAACAAGTAGTGGCTGTCCACTATCTGTTAACGCCATCTGGGTATAGGTTATTGAATAATTAAGATAAGGTGGTGTAAATGCGAGATTCCAAATGTATTCGGGACTCCAGTTCACTCCGTCAGTAGTGGACCTGTAGCATAAAGCATTGAGTGAATCAAAGTAGAAAACCACTGCTCTTCCTCCGTTTATATCATATCCCCAATACCGTGCTTTCATTGCTATTGTGCCTGTGTCAATAGGAAAAAAATTACGATCTATAAGCAAGTAGCAAATCTTTGCACGGCTTGCTATTCCGTCCTTACAAATCACCAAAAGAGTTGTATCCGTAATCTGCTTTAGAACCACCAGGTTACCAGAAAAATTCCCCCAGTCCACTGGCGGGTGCCAATAATCAAGAAACCAGCCATATATTTCATATCCACCACCATAAAATCCGGGAATACCACTCTGTAACAACCAATGGAAGGCATAAAATGGTGTAGTGGCACCGGCAAATGCGTTTGGATAACGAGCAGGACCCAATTCTTGCTGGTAAGGGCTACAGTGAACCCAGAAAGATAAATCACCGGGAGCCTCATGGGCATTTAGATTTCCGGTTGGATGATAGGCACGATTAACGATGATCAGTGCATCTGTGCCAGGATTTGGATTGTATGAGATACATTCCCGGGCTTGGTCAAGAAGAGTATAACCATTACCTGATGAATCAACAAGGACAAAATTAGACTCATAAATTAGTGATAAAATTATCACGAGTAACATATCAATCTTCCTTTCTGGAGTGCAAGTCTAAACTTGCACCCAAAGTGTTTATCTTGCTTATTTAACTAAAAGCAACTTTTTACTCACATATTTTTCACCAGCTTCAGCAACCACAAAGTATATACCGCAAGGTAGTATCCGGTTCTGGTTATCGCGGCCATCCCAGCATACGAAATAATTTGAACTGATACCATCACTTGAAAATGTGAAATCTTTCACCAATCTACCATCAATATAATAGATTTTCAGCGAAACAGGTGTATCCTTATCTACATTCAAAGCAATTTCTATCACGCCATTCAAAGACTACATAGCCAACATTCGTCGTTCGGTCAATTGTGAAACTGGGCAGATTAATATCAAGACAGAACGGACCGGTAAAAGAAGCAAGTAAATATGGTTCAGTCCAGTTTGTGCCATCATACCTTGAGTACCACAACTCACCCCCACCAACCACGGTAGGCTCGATATTTTTCTGCCATATCACACAAGGAATGTTAGTAGCATCAACTTCAACAGTTGGAAATTCACCTGTTCCGAGTATCTTGCACTGAATAGGATTGGTTATCGCATAACTCGACGCAAATACCATACCAGCGTTTTGATACACTGCCCAGAAGTTACGTCCTTCTGAAGGAAAAAGAAATTTTGTTGACTGAAACGCAGTGGATAATGATGATAATGATAGATTATATGGTAGATGTCTGTAAAGGACTGTCCCCCTCTCGCCAACCACATAAGCATGATAGGGGTCGGGAAAACAAACTTCTAAGAGTTCAGCTTCCGTACCGCTCTCTTCTTGAAACCAAGAGTTTCCACCATCCAATGTGCCAAGAATCAACCCGTTGTCTCCTACCACCCAACCAAAGGTAGGGTCTATAAACTCAATCGCCCTTCCACCCTGCCCGGGATAATTCAGCACTTTAATATCCCATGTTAATCCGCGATCTTTGGTAAATCCAACTTTCGGAGTTGGAGGGGCGCCTGGTTCAATACCCACTATCCATGCTGATTCAGGAGATAGTGGGCACACATCTACCCATGCACGTGGAAGTGATCTTGCATGCCAATCATTACCGCCATTTGATGTAAACCATATGTTAGTAGGCTCATTTCCTCTTAATTCAATAGTCCAGCCAAAGTTTTGATCATAAAATCTTACACGGCTGAAAGACATTCCTTCTAGTTGAAGTTCCCAAGTGTACCCGCCATCTGATGTATGCCAAACCCCACCAAGATAGGGCGGCCATGATTGTGAAACTACCCAGCCTTCATTTTGGTTTACAAAATCCAAGTCACGAAGCGCCCGGCGATAGATTCTGCTGATGTACTTCCATGTATTACCTCCATCTGAGGTATATCCGATTACACCATTTGAAGTCCCAGCAAGAGTATACCCACAGGTCCATCCTCGTCGTTCATCAATGAAATCAATACCTGTGCCCAAAACTTCTGCCTCTAATTCATTGAGATACTGATATTCCCATGATGTTCCACTGTTTGTGGTTCTCAAAATCATACCATGATCACCGTGGAGCCAGCCCTGCCGTGCATTAATAAAACTCACATCGTTAAGAGTAAAACCACCCCAAGTCTCTATGTCCCAAACTCGTAATTTGCGACTCATTATCAAACCATTGTCACCTACTACCCACCCTTTGCCTGGAGAAGTGACAATGCCATTGACTTTAAAACTGTGGCATTTAAAGGTCATATCATCAAGCCAATTCATTCCGCCGTTGGTCGTTCTCAAAATCGCAGGATGAAAATTACTCGTGTAGTATGATCTAAGAACTAATAACCAGCCTTCATTTACATTGTCAAAACATACATCAATAATAGGTCCCTCCCAGATAAACTGTACTGCCCAACTCTCACCACCATTTGTAGTATAAAATAAATGTTGCACTTCCATTGCTGAAGATGTGTGTGATACCACCCAACCGGTTTGACTGTTTATGAAACAAATATCAGAATATCCATATTCTGGGGATGGTGTCTGATTGATCCAGGAATTACCACCATCTGTGGTATGATAAATAATGCCGGGAGGAAATCTATCCCATATTAATTCGCCACTTTCTTTTGAAGCCGGTGGGTCTAACCACATGTAGCCCGTCACCCAGCCTTCGGTTTGAGAAACAAATTCTAATTCGGATAAAACGAATTTATAACCCGGTTCAGGAGGCATAGGCAGGTTTGGGATCTCGTGAGCGTGCCAGGAAACACCGCCATCTGTCGTAACTAAAAGTGTACCTGTATTGTTTACTGATAGCCAAACTAAAGCATAACCAGTTTGACTATCTAAAAATTGAATATCGGAAATGGGTAAAGTAGTTGGAGCGTATTGAAATTCAAAGGTGTTTCCACCGTCATTGGTGTGAAGGATGATACCACCTTCACCACAAATCCATCCTTCCTGAGCATTTAAGAAGAATACACCCATTAAATTAGATTGTGTGGGAGAATCAAGCCGAACCCAATTATTAGTAAATGGGTCATGTTTGATGATGTATCCACTATCCCCAACTACATAGACAAGACCGGGCATAACATCCACCGCGAAAGCATCGTTTAGATTGACTTTGAATGTATTTGTCCTTTGAAGTTGCCAGAGCGGTTCTTTTGTGGGAGAAAATTCAATCGGAACTTCAGAGGTAACCGGTTCGGCTATTGCGGGCATCTCTATTTCCCTTACCCTATCATAACCATTCTTAACTGAAAACTCAAATTGAGAACGGTCAAAGGATAAGGTATATGGACCTTGAGCAAGGAGAACGCTCAAAAGTCCAGTAAGTAAGTAAGTAACGCGTAGCATCTTAACCTCCTTTTTATTTTATCCCTTTAAGTGATGGCCAGACACTTAAAGAACAATTTTTTTTCTCTTTTCCTCACCTCCTTTCAGCAAGTTATGGCTAACCCGCAACGCTAACCTACAACTATAAATATTATACTCAAGACTTCCTTTTTGTCAAGGGGCACATTTTTCTTATATTTCATTATTCTAAAATTTTAGGACTATCAAACCAACTATTTTCTGCGGAGCAGAACAATATTGTTATTGTTGCCACTTCTCAACTTTCTGAATTTATACCGTTCAAACCAGCCAAGGAATTCAAATTTGCCATTAAGTTTTAAAAGCGCTAAAAATTCCTGTGGATAAATAACTTTAAAGATTTCTTTTTCTTGCAACCACAACCTTTTATTATGATGACGCACCTCAAGGGTTAACATCTCTTTAAATGTTTGCGAAAGGGCATCTATTGGTTTTGGTTCATATCTTGCTTTAACTGTTATGCCATTCTTTTTCATAATCCAGTTTTGCGATTTAAAATTCACCCAATCTAAGTACATATTCTCAATCAGGTATAGACCTCTGCTTTTTAATACATTAGCAACGCAATCAAGATGTCTTAAAAGTTCCTGATTATCTTTGAAACCGAACGAACCCATCATTATAAATGTAAAATCAACCCTGTTCTTCAGTTTGAAATCTGTCATATCTGCTTTTATAGTTTCAATCTCTGCCCCTTGCTCTTTTGCCTTTTGTTTTAAATAATTTAACATCGCCGAGTTTATATCCATACCGATGCATTTGTAACCTCTTGTTGCCATCTCTCTCAACTGTAAACTCGGGCCACAGGCAATATCTAAAACCCTTTTTACTTTTATCCTACTATATCTTTTTATAAATCGCTCAAACAAATCTATCTGTTTCTTCACATCAAAAAAACTGAATGCAATCTCGTAGTACAAGGGGAAATCGTAAATCTTCATTCTATTTATTTGATTTAGTTATAATCCCTAAGACATCTTTTGCGCATTAATCTCTTTTTAACCCTCACCTCAATCCTCTCCCTTCAAGTGAGAGGAAAAAGGAGAAGACTACACTACTTACCATAGTATTCCCTCTGTATCACCGGCTGAACAATTCTGTTGCTTGGTCCATCCCCTCGTGCTACACTTACAGAAACTTTACCGCCCAGAATTTCAAATATTTCCGCTACATCCTTATGCGTGAATCCCGGACAGAGCAAGATTGCATCTATCTTTTCTTTTTCGTAGATATCTTTAGCAACCTTAAGTGCTTCTTCCTGACTTTTTACTATAACCGTAAACAATCGATATTTCCCTGTATCAATGATACTTCTGTGTTTTTTATAATCTGCATCTGGCGTATAAGCCATAAATAATGCTTTGAATACCATAACAACTTCCCTTGAAAAAATACCTAAATTCCCTTAAAACTTAAACATCTAAGGAATTTTCAAAAATTATTCTTTTTTTCTTGCAATTTTTTGCGTTTTTTCAATTCTAACAGAATACGCAGGTCTTCCTTGTCTTTTTTCCTTTTTGTTGCGCGTTTCATTTTAATCAAATCATCAAGACTTGCGAAATAAACTTCAGTCCTACCAATTTTGTCTTTAACCTTATTCTTCCAGACCTCGTCAAATTGCACTCCCGCGACAAACGGATGAATATCAATTTCCACCAGATATTGTCTTACAAGCAGTTTTTTTGTCAAAAGGTCATCTACCGAAATATCAGAAGTATCGTAGCCAAACTCTTTTAGTGCATTTAAACAGCGCTTTGCATTGGTTCTATGTGGTTCAATAAATATGTCAGTATCAAGTGTTGCCCTTGAATAACCATGCACAGGAAATGCCGCAGCACCAATTATGACAAATTTAACCTTATTTTCTTTTAATAATCTCAAAAGGCTTTCTATATCCATTTCTTATCAAAATCTCTTTAATAATATTTGATTGCCTGAACATCATCTCAAATCTCTGCTGAGTGGTAAGCGACGACTGGAAATCAAGTTCAAACTGTAATTCTTTTTTTTCATCAGGTCTTTTTAACTTCAGCACCCAGAGTTTTTGTTTTTTTCGTCGTGGCATCAATATAATTATACTCCAGAATATTTTTTAATCAAGAGAAATTTGACTGGATAAAAAATTTAATCCAGCCACCAGAAGCCCTGAATATCAAGATTTGTAAGACCTAACTTTTGTGCCTTCTCTACAACTCTTTTGTACTCAGCACGGGTTATTCTTCTTGATAACTCAGGATAATCGAATGCTTTATACTGAGGGTTATATTGTGCCATTATATTGACATAGGTATCTTTGGGCAAGTTTTCTGCTATCCACTCCATCACTTTCTCAGAACCCGAAATGTCATTAGGCATAACCAGATGTCTTATCATTAAACCCCTTTTCATAATTCCATTTTTATCAGGTTTTGCGACACCTACCTGGCGATGCATCTCAAGGATTGCTTCTTTTGTTTTTTCTGGATAAGTTTCCGCTCCTGATGAATATTTTTTTGACATTGTGCTATCCCAGTATTTAAAATCGGGTAGATAAATATCAACAATTCCATCCAGAATTTTTAGAATCTCCACACGCTCCCAGCCACTGGTATTGTATACTATAGGTAATCGCAAGCCTTTAGCACAGGCTATGTCTACAGCTTTAAGGATATGGGGTGAATAATGGGTAGGAGTTACGACATTGATGTTATGACAGCCGATTTTCTGAAGTTGTAACATCATCTCGGCTAATTCTTCAATATCCCTCTCTGTACCTCTGCCCAGATGGCTTATTTCCCAGTTTTGACAGAAAACACATCTCAGATTACAATGAGTGAAAAAAATCGTTCCAGAACCACCGACTCCCACGAGTGGTCTCTCTTCTCCAAAGTGTGGATGGAATGATGAGATAACAAGTTTAGAGCCTGGTGTGCGGCAGAATCCTTTCATTCCCTTGAGACGATTCACACCACATTCCCTGGGACACAATTTACAGTTCTCCATTATTGACCATAACTCATCAGCCCGTTTTTTCAATTCACCAGTTTTATGAAATTTTAAATATGCGGGCTCAAACTCAGATTCAAGGGCAGGTGTTTTTTTTGTTTGAGGTTTCTCACGGGCTAAAGCAGTCGAGCTGAATGGTTTGAAGAGCAATAATAATCCTGTTTTACACATAAGCACAAATAAATTTTCTATAAAAGTGCGCCGATTAATTTTATTCGCTGAAAAGTCTATCATCACACCTCCTTCTGATTAATTATTGATGCTCATAATAATGAAACTCACAAGTTTAACAAGTATTAGCGTAATCCCGGTACCGACGAGTCCAACAACAGGCAAAAGGGCAAAAACACCAATAATACCACCAAGCCAGCCACCAAGCAGGTCAGAAGCATAGAATAGCCCCCCAGACCTTACCAGGCTTATATCTCTTGCGTGATATATTGCACTTGCCAGTGGAAATTGCGAACCCGTTAAAAATCCGCTCACAAATGCAAGGATTAAAAAAAGCATTCTGGGAAAAAGAGCTAATTTTTGTAAAAATATAAGAGTCATGGAAATTGAAAACAGAATTATAACAAGGTCAATGACCCTTAATAATTTCAGATGGTTTTGAATTCTGTTTAAAGATGTTGTTATTATCAATGCTCCGCAGGTGGAACCTGCCATAAAAAAAGCAACAAGAATTCCAATCCATGAATAGATATAACCATAAATTGACTGAAAAGCAAAAATTAGCATCAAATCAAATATAATGCCGGAGAATCCTGTTGTCAAGATGGTAAGGGGGATGCCGGAAATTGGAGTGAGTATCCGTAACAGGCGCAGAGAAATAAAAATAATAAGCAACAAAGCGGTTGAAAAAATGATTGTCTTTAAATTGATTTGTCTCAGTGCCCTGAATACACCATTCAATTTTGGTTCAAATAGACTAACCCAGTAGGAAATATTATAAAAAAGTCCAATCGGCTTGAAATCTGAATTGTGTTCTTTGCTACCATTCTGAACAAAATCTATAAACCAGTTTTGCCAGCCTGGATGTAATTTTTGCTCAATATACCAGGGCAATGTACCAGTTGATTTGATATTCCTTAATTTCAATCGTTCAATGATTTTATCTTTTTCTATCGTAAGAATTTCAGTGGTTTCTGATGCCAGAAAAAGATTTATTCCACCTGGAAAAACTCTGACAAATGGAAAAATAGATTTCAGGGTGTTGAATATACAACTATTCAAATTCCGCAATTCATCGCCTGTATAATTTAGTGAGCCGGGCAAACCAAAGATAAAAATACCGCCAGGTTTTAACCTTAAACGAACGAGTGAAAAAAATTCTTTGGTAAAAAATCTGTTGGTCTGTAAAGTTGATGGTTCTGTAATCCCAGAGAAAATTAAATCGTACTTCTTAGTGGCGTGTGTCAAAAAAAATCTGCCATCTGTATATCGTACAATTACCCGTTTGTCATTTAATTCTTTTTC
Source organism: Caldifarciminota bacterium (assembly GCA_026416055.1). GTDB lineage: Bacteria > Hydrothermota > Tepidihabitantia > SM23-42 > JAOAFX01 > JAOAFX01. The sequence continues at coordinate 5,622 of JAOAFX010000049.1, read as the reverse complement.
AGTAAGCGGGGTGGAAAATTTTTTCAAAAGGTTAAGAAGTAATGGGTCAAGTTCAATGTAATCAATTTCTTCTACTGATTGATGTTTTAAAATCTCGTTTAAAAGTCCACCTGCCCCCCCACTAATTATAAGGATATTCTTTGGTTCGGCGTGAGCAAGTAAAGGAAGATGAGCGAATTCTTCTACAAATTCTAAATCCGGAACCGGTACTATCAACTCAGGAACACCATCCATAAAAAAAATATATTGGCCTTCATTCTCTAACACACAAAAATTGGCATATAAAGAATTCTCATAGTGGACAACGTTTTGATTTCTGAATTGTTTCTTAATTGAAATAAAATGGAGCCTTTCAAATCCATCAAAAGCGATAAGGCAGACTGTAGATAAAGCCAGCCCTCCAAGCATGGGTATCCAGATTTTTGAGATCATCTTTGCCTTCTGTGTATGAGCAAGCAGTATAAGACAGGTTATTAAATTTATCAATGTTAGATATGAAATAATCTGGAAGGTATTCAAATAAGGAAATAAAAAATAAGTACTGACAATACCGCCAAGCATTGTGCCTGCAGTCTCATAGATATAGACTTTACCCACAATCATTGAATTTTTTAGGTCAAATTGTGTATAAATGCGACAGCACAATGGAAATAAAGCGCCGTGCGTAAAACTCACTGGCAGTAAGATAAGAAAAGATGAAAAAAACATCGGAATAAAACCGATATTTTCTCCAATAGATACACCTAACAATATCTTCAACATACGGATGGCAAAAATTGTGATAAATAAAAATAGACAGAAGAAGATTGTGAATAAAAGAAATGTTTCTATCGCTTTTGCTGTCTTCTCGACTTTTTTGGTAGTGAAAAAACAGCCAATGGCTTCAAGGATGAGCCAGTTGGCAAAGATAATACCGATAGACACTTCATTTCCAGAAAAGACAACGAGAAGTTCCCTTACCAATAAAGTCTGGGCAAGCAGCCCGCTTATCCCCATTATAATGATTGCAATAATGACTGAGTATTTCATAAACCCTTTACTATTAGTTGTTTCTAAAATCTATGTTTATTAAGTGGTAGTCTCATATAACGCTGCCGTTAAAAAAGGGATTAGGACAGCCCGACCCTTCGGGGTGCGAAATTTAAAGACTTTAGACATTTACACACAGGCTGAAGCCTAAGTTTACCATCAAAAATTCATCACCCGGATAGCGCATTCTTCACTTCATTTTGAAAGCCCTGTTTGTCAAGGACAAAGGCACCAATGAGTTTTCTATTCACAATACAATCACCATAATCCACATTACGCCTTTTTGCCATATCGGGCTCTTTAGAAATATCAATGTAATTTATTGGAATTTTCTCATCGATTTCCCTGATGTATCTTTCCATTCGTTTTAAGAAATGCGGATATGCTGCAGGGCATTTGTTCGGTCCGCAGAATATTAAGACTTTACCTTTGTCCTCAGGTTGTGGAGTGTACTGCGGTAATTCTTTTTTGACTGGCTGATAAATAAAACATTCTTTCAGTGGATAAAACAAAAGACTGGGAATCTCAGCAACCTGTTTGAATCCATATATCACAAAGAAATCTTTAGCCGGTAATTGTCCTTCTGAATGACCAGGAAATGTCCAGACAATAAGTGCCTTAGCGGGTTGATTACCAAACCATTTTTGTGGTTTTTTCATATCTTCGATCAAACTGAAAAGCAAATTCTTCCCCATCCCCTTTCGCCAGTGTGGTTTATTATGGACATAAATACAGTCAATCCGCACAACATTCTCTTCAGGCAAAGGTCTGAATTGTATCATTCCTGCAGGGATATTATCAATATATCCAATTTTGGCAATTGAACCCCATTTCTGTAGCATTTCTTGAGCCCAGAATCGCTTTTCTTCAATTCCTTTTTGCCAATCCAGCTCTTGTCTCTTATCAAATGGAACACAAACATGGCAGAAGTCAAGAATATTTTCTTCACTTACATCTTTGATAATAATTTCTGATATTAATACCTCCTGTTCGGCAAAATTTATAAATATTACCTGATAATTATAGAATTTTTCGGTAAAATTTCAATTCCATTCTATAATCCCCCTTATTTCCCCCTTTACGAAAGGGGGATTAAGGGGGATTGGTTATTTTTGAAACAATGAACCTACCTCATTGCATTTAAGCGAATTGATTTCTATTTTTTCCGAATTGTAGTGGCATACCCTGGTCTGCATATATCTATTCCCATCTTGTAGTGGCAGACCTTGGTCTGCATATACCAAAAAAGTCGAGCAAGCTCGACCACTACACTTATTTTGCATATTTAAATCAGGACATTGATATATAACAAGCAAAAATGATGTAAACAAAATAATGTATTTATAACTCAGCCAGATACTTTTCAAAATAAACTACCACATACTTTTTACCTTTTTTGATTACCTTATGCCCTTCTTTTTCTAAAAGTTTCTTTTGTCTTTCAGCACCACCTGGAAACTTCTCATTAAGAACCCCAGCCACTTTCAGTGTCCGCCAGTGAGGAGTAATATTCTTTTCGCCTTTTACCCTTGATTCTTCTGCAGCATTTGCTGCGGTCATAATACTAATTCCTGCAACAAGTGGACAGCAATATTTGGTACTATGCTTTTCAGCAAGTTTTTCGCAGATTTCTTTTATAGTAATCAGTTTGCCTTCTGGAATCTTTTTCATAATTTCATCCACTTCAATATGTGGTACAAGGACAACCGAATCACCGGGCTTTGCCCCCCATTTTTGTAGTGCTTTACCACAGGGAAATTTTGGGTCAAACACGATGTCTTTGGAAAACCCTTATTGTCTTCCAACTTTTCCTTCCACAGCTTTCGTTTGTATTCTATAGTTTTACTTACAGGATATCAATTTTTTTTAACCTCTCAACTCTCTCTGTTTTATACAGGTAAAATATAAATTTCATATAACGTTTCCAGCATATACGAAGTTGCGACCATAGTGAGCAATGTCCCGAAGGGCGACGCTCTGAAAGAGCCGAAGCGTATATGCTGTGTTATCTGCCGTTGCCACTTGTTTACTCATTTAACTGTCTCGAATGAAAATCTAATACTGTATTTCTTTAATTGAAGATTAGCCACTGCACGTGCAGCATAGAGTACTCGAGGAGGAAAATCCCCAGCAACCAAAATACCACGAACGGGTTTGTTTTGCGTCTCACTGAGAGCACCCATATAGGATAGTATTTGGACGATGCTATCAGGGGTCGCAGCACCAGCTTTCAGCTCTATGACGACAATGGCACCGTTTTTGTCTTCAGCGGTAATATCAATTCTTCCCGCTTCTGTTGTTTGTTCCTTCCCCTCATCAATAATCTTGAGTCCTTGCTCAATCTGTTCGATATTGGACCGAAGAGCTATTTGAAGGTCGCGCTCAAGTCCAAAAGTTGTCTCCATCGCTTCGATGACTTCTTCAGTTTCCGAAGGCTCAGCATATGTTCCCATTGTCAGATGGGCTTTTATTGCCCTAACCGTTCCAGGAGATACTCCAACTTTTGTAGCAATTTGTTCTCTACTTAATTTTCCTTCTCGTATTAAAGCAATGATTTCAGATCTTTGATTTTCCGATATCGGACTCATTTAATTCTCACCTCGGCAATGGCAAATAACTCGTTCATAGACGACAGTGTCGCTTTTTGTCCTATTTTCACAGTGTAGACGGCCCGGTTTTTCAGGAACTATCATATATTATTATATTTATCACACTTTTTTTGTCAATAGTAGTGAGAAATTGAAATACTTTGTCTTGTCTCAGAATAATTTTGTACTAAATGGTAATATTTTTGGAGACTCTTATTGTCTTGTAATTTTTCCTTCCGCGATTTACGTTTATAAGCCATAATTCACCTCGTCCAAGTTAAAAGTTTTATGAATTTTCTCTTCACTCCAATCTGACACACCCCGGGTTATCGCCTGATAATCTTTTTTGCAAGTCTTTCAGCCAGGTCTTCAATATCTTCATATCGCGCTATTTGTCTTAGCCAATTATCAGGGATGTTGCCTATGCCGTATAGAATACCAGCAAGTCCGCCTGTGACAGCTCCTGTTGTGTCTGTGTCTTCCCCGAGATTAACTGCTTTTAAAACAGCTTCTTTGTAGCTCTCGGTTGTCATTAAACACCAAATACTCGCTTCAAGTGTATGAATCACATAACCACCACTTTTTATCTCTGTTTCTGATTTTTCGTAAATGTTGTCTTTTAGTAATCTGTCAAACAAAGCAATTTCTTTTTGATTGATTGAAAGACTTTTTAAAAAAGCCGGAATTTCAAATTGCAGGTTTTTGTAGATTTCAAACTTGTCCATCCTTTCTACAAGTAGTCTTGCAAATTCGAGGTAATAGAAGCAAGCGATTACAGAACGAATGTGTCCGTGAGTAATTGATGAAACTTGTTTTGTAATTTCGTAACGCTCATTGATTGGTTTGTCGTAAACATGAAAAAGCAAAGGTAAAATTCGCATAAGCGAGCCATTCCCGTTCGATGCTTCGTCAAAACTACCCACAAGCTCCGGTCTTTCTCCCTTTGAAAGCCGGAAAATAGCTTGTTTTGTTGTAATACCAATATCGAAAACATATCCCCTCGGTGTCCAAAATCCTCCGTAAGCCCATCTTACAAAGTTTTGACCTATTATGTTTAAATCAAAGTCCTGTGTCAGTGCTTCAGCCAGGCAAAAAGTTAAAGAACTATCGTCCGACCATGTTCCTGGCGGCAAATTGTATGTTCCGTAACCAATCATATCAGTTACAGGATTATTACGCAGTTCTTCTCTGCTTTTAAATTCAACGGGAACACCAAGCGCATCACCAACTGCGACTCCAAAAAGAACAGATTTGATAGTTTCTAATTTCATGTTAAAATATAGCATTAAGTACTAAGACAAAGTGTTATTATGCTTTTCGTTACCTAATTATTTTGATCGTCCCTAAAGCGAAGAGCACAACGTTCCCGGGGTAATCGCCGTTTTGCCGTAGCAAAGCGGAGGCAAAATGTGGCGAAGCCCAAGCGACCGCGGGGAGCGCTGCGCTTACCCCGTGTTGTGCGTAGTTTTTATGCGTTCCTGTTATCATGTTCTTCAATAGCTTTTTTTACTAATTCAATTATATACTCATCTTTTACGTCGTCTAATTTTTTAAATTTAATATGACGAAGTTTTTTGCCCGTTTCAATTAAATATCCCTTTTTATCTTCAATGGCAGTACCATGGAAAAAACCGAGATTAACACTGTCCTTTAATGGTTTAATATAACATATTTCACCCTTCATGTTTTTCTCTGTACCAAAGGTAATCATACCATCTGGTATATCCAACCATTGTTTTTTTGTAGCAAACAATGGCGATACCATTTTGTATAGTTCAGAGCCAATGACTGCAACATCTTTGTTAAATGAATTAAAGAAATCTTCAATTTCTTTTTCCATAACAATCCTCCTTAAAATTAGACTGCACACACCATTTCAAAAAAATAATAACATACAACTCGTATAAAAAGTTCGCCTGACGGTTGGCGGCTATGCGAAGTTGTCCGTAGCGAAGCGCAGGGCAATTTGGGTGTAGCGACCGCAGAAAGCGAAACCGTATAGCCG
>JAOAFX010000048.1 GCA_026416055.1 Caldifarciminota bacterium | reverse complement strand
ATCAATAAGAGCATAATGCCGCTTCTCCGTCTCATACTCCACATGAGCTATCGCTATCGTCAAAATCTTCGTCGGATCACGCCGACCATGGGCTTCCGACGCCTTTGCCACCTCATCATAAGTCACATACTTCGCCAGCCCCTTCTTCTCCAGGGCTTTCGTTATCGCCGCAGTCAAAGCGGTCTTACCATGATCCACATGGCCAATCGTCCCGATATTCACATGCGGCTTGGTTCGCTCAAACTTTGCCTTTGCCATAAAAAATCCTCCTTAAAAATCAACTCCTTTCGCATCCCTTCTTGATTTCAGCCTGGAGCCGGAATCGAACCGGCGACCTCCTCCTTACCAAGGAGGTGCTCTAACCGACTGAGCTATCCAGGCACCTGCTGGATGCACCTTAAATATTTTTTATCAGAAGATACAGACTTAAAGTATATTCAAAAAATTTATTTTGTCAATAATCATGTGAAGTGAAATGTTTTCTTTCAATCCTGACTGCACAAGCACATTCACACAAAAAAGAAAAAACAAAATTCAATCTCAAAAAATAATCGATTTTAGTAAATGGAATCTATCAACACCCGTTAATCATAAAAGTTTAAAAAAGGCCATCTATAAATCAGTATTCTACATGTTGCATCCCTGCATGTTGATGTTGCAATTTTGCAACAACTTTTCCGGAATGTGGTCTTTAAAACAAACGAATTTTCATAGCTTTTCACCAACCCCATCATCTCATCATTCCTTGTTGCAAACATGCAACAAAATTTAAAAACAGTGCACTTCTCATCTTTAAAACCCGCGAAATTTAATTAATTTTTTTAAATAGATTTCTGCATTTTTGGCACGGAATTTGCATACTAAGATAAGCGGGGTAGAGAAAAAAGGGCGGGAGATTGGTGAGGGGTTAAGTATGAAATTATGACACTTCCGCCCTTTGTTGTTATAAATATCCCAGAGGAGTAAATTGATGAAAAGGAAACTAATAACTGAGAATATACCCGGGATAAAAGAGGTGAAAGATAAGGCGGAGCAAAAATATATCATGACAATTCTGAATTCCGTGAACTGGCGTATATCTGAAGCAGCGCGTCTAATGGGAATAAACCGTTCAACCCTGTTTAGAAAAATGAAGAAATACAATATCAGCAGAAACAAATATTGATTACTCAATCGATAATATCGAGATATTTTCTATTCTTTTTCAACTGGGTGTAAGAGAAATATACAAATCCAGAAAATGGCGTTCTTTTCACCATATAAATCTGATTTCTTATGACTTCTGGACTGAGGTTATATATTCCGAGTCCTAAAGTTATCTTTTCAGGATATTTTACATTTTTTAAGGTCTTATTTATTATCCCTTCAATATCCTTTGTATAAGCCATCAAACAGACAAAGTCAACATAACCATTATTCACCCAGTTCAGCCAGTCTTGATAGAATTCCTTTCGGGCACTGGAAAAATCAGGCTTAACCGCAGCAGATAAAAGACAACCAGGCCTTAATGATCTAATTTTATCTCTGATCTGGATTATAAACTCTGTCAAATCAGCATTTATAAAATTTTTCCAGATTCTTTCTAGATCACAGATTCCTGTCAAACCAAATCTCATCTTTAGCGAATCCGTGTAGATGAATAAAGGATCGTAGAAATATTGCCGCTGGAATTTAGTCCGCAGATAAATATCATAAACGAAATCTTCATGCGGATATCTGACATAATCAAGGTGTACGCCATCAAAATCATACTGGGTTATTATTTCTTCTATTATTTTCAGTAGATAAATCCGCACACTCGGATTTGCAGGTGCAAGAAAATAACCTTCAATATTCATTTTCATTAACTCATCAGGTGTATATCTTAAGATGGATTTTCCATTTCTGTCCAGGAGAAACCAATCTTGAGCAAAGTTAATGGGATGTCGTAAATCACCCGTTCTCGGTCCATATCCCCAGAAATAAAAAATATTTATCCAGGCAGAGACTTTAATACCCCTTGAGTGGGCATAATCAATAAATTCTTTAAGCCAGCGGTCATCTTTTATCCTGACCGGTGCTATTTTTGAACTGTAATAAGCTTCACCATTACCAAATATCTGCAAAAAAATGTGGTTGAATTTATCATCAATGATTTCAAATATTTTCTGATTATCGTTTATAGACCAGCGGGGAATCCATATGCCTCTTAGATGAGTGGCATTGAAAATCAAAATACATAAAAGCATATAAGAATCTAATCGAAAAAAAATATTAGTCAAGATTGATTGTTGTTGACAAAACAATAAATTTATGTAAATTATTCCATGCTGATCAACCAGCTCACATTCGGATTTTTCTGGACTGTTTTTATGTTATCACTTGGATTATTCTACCTTTATTTTAAAAATCAATTTGATAAAAAATTTTTCTATGCCGGTCTTTTCTTCTTTTTCGGCTCAGGTTTCTTATTCTCAAGCTATGTAATGAACCTTAATACCATCTCCCATAGTGCAATGGTCTTCTGGAACAAATTCATGTATGCCACTATATTTTCTTATTTTTTTATATTTCCTGCCTTTGTATACAATACTATCGGTAAAAACTATAATAAACCTACCTGCTGGGTCTTAGGAATTTTTTCTTTTTTAATTATTTTATTAACTCTTTTTACAGACCTATTTGTCACCAATAAATTCGTGGACTTTGCAGGTGTCATTCGACCTTTAAAAACAGACCTGACCTATTTCTTCGTCCTGCTTCTGAGTTTCTGGGCATCCTATATATTTTACGATACACTGAAATTTTTAAAAAAGAATAAACCTTTGACAATCGATGTGCGACCTATGGTTGCCGGTATCGTCATTGCAATAATTCTGGGATTGATTGACATTACTGGCACCTATCTCAACCAGACTTTTATATTGCAGGTCCGTGACCCATTCATTTTTGGTATCTTTGCAATTATGCTCACCTTTGCCTGGACATTCCTCTCCCAGTATGCAATGGTCTTTGCCAGTTTGAATAAATCAAAAGAAGAAATAGAAAAACTCATTGCCAAATCTAATAAAAATTTTATAGAATTTGTCCAGCTGATTGCAAAAACCCTCGATGCCAAAGATGAATATACTGCCGGCCATTCACTCCGTGTCCAGGAATATGCCCTCAAGATTGCTGAGGAGTTAAATCTTTCTGAGACTGATAAAGAAATATTAAAGCAGGCATGCCTGCTCCATGATATCGGTAAAATCGGCATTCCGGATGGAATATTAAACAAAAAAGGTCCACTCAGCGAGAAAGAAAAAAGGTATATAATCAACCATCCAATCCTCGGTAGAAAGATTCTCAGCACAGTAAGTGAATTTAAACCGATACTCGATATTGTCTACAGCCATCATGAAAGGGTTGATGGCAAAGGTTATCCTGATGGACTGGATCGTAATAAAATCCCCCTGCTGGCAAGAATCATTGCGGTGGCTGATGCCTATGATGCCATGATTTCAGAAAGACCATATCGTCAGGCAAAAAATAAAGAAGAAGCAATTGAAGAACTGAAAAAAGCGAAAGATACCCAGTTTGATGGTGAAATTGTGGATCTGTTTTTAAAAATTATCACTAATGAAAATTGAATTCTTTTAATCGTCCCTTTTCAATCGTATAAATCTTATTAGTGGTCTTTTTTAAAAATTCTGTATCCTGGGATATAATAACATAGGTATAACCACCGGTCCTCAAGATTTTTTCAATACTCATCACTCCCTCTGAATCAATTCCGTTTGTTGGTTCATCAAGAAGTAAAATTTTGGGCTTCATTGCCAGAATCGCAGCAAAAGCCACTCTTTTCTTTTCACCTTCTGAGAGTTCGTAAGGTGCCCGGTCTTCAAAACCTTTTAAGCCAGTGAGCTCAAGTACCTCCTTCACCCTTTTTTCAATTTCTTCTTTGGGCAACCGGTAATTCAAGGGACCGAATGCTATCTCTTCCTTGACACTCGGGCAGAATAACTGGTCATCTGAATTCTGAAATAAATATCCGATTAGATGGCGTGCCTTTTGAAAATCCTTCTCGTTTTTCATCAACTCACCGGCAATTTCAATAGTACCCTTTACTGGTCTTACAAATCCCATGATTATATTAAAAAGGGTCGTTTTACCACTACCATTGGGACCTATTATCCCCACGCGTGCATTTTCAGAAAGAAAAAAGTTCAAGGAATCAAAAAGCAGAGGCTTACCATTGTAGCCAAAAGTTATCTCCTCCAATTTTATCAAATAATTTCCGGTCATCAGAGAATTATAATCACTATATTTCCAGTGGTCAACATTATGATTGCCATTAAATCAATGGTTGAGAACTTAAAATGTTCCAGAAGCCAGAATTTACCATTGAATCCCCGGCAGACCATTGCCCGATAGAGGTTATCAGCACGATTATAACTTTTGACAAGCAATCCACCGACAATATAGGCGATTGTGCGATAGGTATGTAGTGTATTGTGTAATCTGAATCCCCGCGCCTTTACTGCCCTCATAATCTTTTCATATTCATCATACAAAACCCAGATGTAGCGGTATATCAGGAAAAACATAAATACAAGTTTTTCCGGAATTTTAAGATGCAAGAGACCATGGACAAGTTCAAAAATACTGGATGTCGCCAGCAAACCGGTAAGTATTAACATTATCGCATTCGCCTTGATAGTCATAAGCGTTGTCAACATAATACCCTCTTTACTAACACTGAAATTCCACACTTCTATTATCGGTTCACCGGGATATGTGAAAGGAAGTATGAGCCAGAGAAGTAAAATAAACTCATCAACGACGCGCAGTCTCTGGATTACTTCCTTAATCTCTATCCCTGCTATAGCGACAAGTATTATGCTGATTGCTAGTCCCGTTAATACCGGGATTAATTCATTCTGCAATGCAATAACAATGGAAAAAACAAGAGTGTAGATTATTTTTACACGGGGGTCAATCCTGTGGATTATTGAATCGCCTTTTATATATTCATTAAACATTCTTTTTTCTACCCATGAAAAAAGCGATGATTCCGATAATACCAACGATATAACCGATTCCACCTATAATTTCAACATAACCCACATCTTTTTTCTTCTGTTCGACAAGCATCCTTATCACGGTCTGGATTCTTGTATCTATTGCTTCCTCTATCATAATTCTCAGTGAAGCTGTATCTATTGCCGGTGTTATTGATTCCTTTCCACATTCAGATTTTTTCTCCTGTCTCTGTTTCGCTCCAGGCTCTTTCTTCACCTGAGGTAACTCATCTGCACTGATTACTGCTTCAGCCCGATGCCCCATACCTCCAGTGACCACTATCCTCAAATCATCCCTTTCAGGAATCAAAAAAGAGAACTCACCGAGAGAATCGGTTTTACCGGTTAGCAATTTGTTACCATTTTTGTCATATACCTCAATCAGGCCACCTTTTATCTTACTACCATCACTGGCATAGGATTGAGTATAGATTCTATCACCTTCCACAGTAGCAAAGATATTAATCTTATGAGCAAAAATCATACCCGTTATACACAAAATAAGCAAAAGTCTTACTAACCTCATTTTTTCCCCCTTTTTACTCAGTCCTGCCTTTATTGGCGGTTAATGTTCTGGTTGCCACCAAGCAGCTCAGGCCTAATTTTTTTCAAAAATAGAATAACGAATCCAGTAAGGATACCTTCTATAACCATCACCGGTATATGAGCAATAACAATCATTTTTGCCACAGGTATAAAAAACTCGCCATTCAGGGCAAGAACACTGGCAACAAAGATACCAGCCAGTAGGACACCAAAGAATCCAGTAAGAAATCCACCTGTGAAATTCCAGAATTTATTTGAGATCTTTACCATCCTTCGGAAAAACAGAAAACACAAAACTGATGCAGAAGCCATGGTGGCCGTATTGACCCCGAGCGTTGTGAGCCCGCCAAACTGGAAAAGAATTGCCTGCAAAAATAATGCCAGAAGTAATGCCGGGAATGATGCCCAGCCTAAAATTATTCCGGCAAGGCCATTAAGAATCAAGTGGGCACTGGCAGGACCGACAGGAATGTGAATCAGTGACGCTACAAAAAAAGCCGAGGAGAGAACTGCAATCCTCGGCATATCCTTGTATTCAATTTTTTTAAGCCCGATCGCAGTGCCGGTGACTGCAATTACTCCTCCACCAATTAAACCAGGTGTATTCAGGACACCTTCAGCAATATGCATAAATGCCTCTTATTTCATCTCCTCAACATAGACCCACAAAACTGCACCTATCTCCACAGGATACTCTTTTCTATCCTGTTTGTTGAGTAGTTTCGTTTCTCTTTCGCTCAATGCTGCAAATCCCCACCAACCTGGTTTGGGCATTGCATAAACAAATACACCATCCCCATCAGTCTTTACCACCTGTGTAATATAAGGGTCTTCTGGTGCACTATATTTTTTGTCAACATTGTAGTATTCTATTTCCACATCTATGAATGGTGCAGGCTTGCCATTAATCTTTACCAGACCGCAGAAGAGATTACCCGCATAAAGCCCATAAGGACGGGTAAGAGGAATGATCTCTGTCTCTAATCCGACTTCTGCATCCCAGCCTTTTTCCATTCCGAACCCGTTCACGACCGTCTTTGCATAGTGGATGATGAATTTCTCTTCGGCTGGTTCCCAGTAAGGCGCAGGTTCAACATAGAATATATGGTCACCAGGCTGTTTCAATTTATAATTGGCAGTCCAGGTTGAAAAACCTTCTATCTTTTTTTCAGCAATCGTCCTCAGCAGGTCTTCTTTTTTCTCGCCACCAATCAAAACTCCGAATTGAATTGGTCTTTCCATATTCATCAAAACCTGTTCAAACGGATGGCAGAATATCAGCTGGAGTGTTATTCCTGCTAATTTCTGGTCACCCACAATGTTTGAACTCGGGATGACCATCTGGAAATGGGCATATAATGGAAGCGTTAAAAAAAGGCTCCCGATAAAGAGGAGCTCAATCTTCATTAATATCATTTTTCCTCCTTTATTTTTCAACATAAAATTTGCCTCCATATAAAAATTTCCAGAGAAGATGAAATTTATCAAAATTCATAATGCAAGCCTGTGGTGGCTATTTTCTCTTCGAATTTAAAATCGCTTGTAAATCCCGCATCCAGCATAAATCCTTCTTTAATTATATACCTTCCACCGACAAGCCAGTTATGACTTTCTTTATTGCCAGTGACCTCGCCACCAAGGGCAAACTTTCCTTTTGAATATATCAAGGCACTGGCATAGATTATACTGGAATCACCGGTACTATAACCAAGATTGGCATCGAATTCCACCGGACCTAAAACCCTGGTAAAAATTCCATTCAAAGTATAGGCAGTACGACCGATTTCCGAAGTAAAAGATGCCGCAAGTAAATCCGGAACGAGTGAATACTTCAGTACGAGTTCAGACGGCAGAAAGGAATTCTTTGGTTCTGAAATAACATTAAACCCGAATCCAATGCCTATGTCCATCTTTGCGGTCAGACCGTGTTTGAACCCCAAACAGAGGCTACCGGTTTCCTTCCAGATATCATAACCGAGTTCCAGCTCATATCCACCTGCAGAGACTGTCCCTGCATCATCAGTGCCAAAAGGTCTGGCACCATCAAGACTTGCAATCAGGACAGTAATTATCAAGACAATTGTCTTATAGTATTTGCCCATGGCACCTCCATAGTGTTATTTTTTTAAAAAAAGTAACACCAGAAAAAGAATGAATACCTTTTAATCCTGTCGTGGGCATGCCACAGGTGGTTAGCTTCATGCCAGCTTCCTTCCGGTGCTTGTTGTTGTCAACTGTCCATGCTTAATCCCTTTAGTACTCAGAAGCCTATCCGCGATGCTCTTTACTTCATCGGCCTTGCCGCGGATTGCAAGCACCTCCAGGCAGTTGTGTTCATCAAGGTGGATATGCATTGTGGAGATTATCTGCTTATAATACTTATGCTGCATCTCGGTGAGACGTTCGGTAAGTTCTCTCACTTCATGGCTATAGACCATGGTGATCGTTGCCACGATCTCTTCTTTTGAAGATTCCCATTCCTTCTGGACGAGTTTTTCCCTTATCAATTTTCTGATTGCCTCTGAACGGTTTTTATAACCCTTCTCTTTTATCAGCCGGTCAAACTCCACCAGTAATTTTTTATTCATGGAAACCCCGAACCTTACCGCATCAGACATGCCAACCCCTTTGGTGTTACTTTTTTAAAAATCATAACACATAATATTCAGAAATCTAAAAAAGTCAAGGTTTTAATAATGTTCTACTTACCAGCCTTTGATTTTTCTATATCAAAATCGATGAAATCGCAGTGATGGATTAAAATTGCTTCGGCAGAACGTTTAACCTTCTCTCCTTCTTCTGAATGGGCGGCAACGATATGCGCAACTTCTAAAGGCAATCCGGCTTCAAGGGCAAGCTGGTAACCTGAAACTGGATGCCGCACGAGTTCACCATAACGACTCTTCACAAATCTGCCTTCCCTGAATTCGTATTCAAGTAATTTTCCCACATCATGGACCAGTGCACCTGCAACGACTACATCATAATCAAGGTCTCGGCGGGTTCTGGCGATTGCCATTGACATATTTGCCACGGCACGGGTATGTTCAATAAGATTCTTTTTTGTAGAAATCAAAAGCGTGAATGGAATATTTTCAATATCATTCCAGTTTCCCTTTTTCATTGCCAGTAGCCAGGTTTTGACCACACCGTTTTGTAACTCATTATTTTTTATTTCGCTTATTTCTGGAAATATTTTTCTTATATAATTTTCGTCCATAAAGCCTCCATCATTACGGCTGTAAACATACTGGATTGATTTCTTGCTGTATAGAAAATGTCATTATGTGGACTTCAGATAATTCAGCAATCCACCCGCATTGATGATTTTCTTTTCCAGTTCAGAAACTGGCTCGGCTTTGTATACCTTATTCTGGGTGAGATTTTTAACCTCACCGGTATCGATATTCACTTCGATAATATCACCATCATTTATCTCTTTTGCCTCTTTTAACTCAAAGGTCAAAAGTGCTGTATTCACACAATTACGATGGAAAATCCGGGCAAAGGATTCGGCAATAACCAGGCTGACTCCTGCACCTTTGATTGCAATCGCTGCGTGTTCCCTTGATGAACCACACCCGAAATTCTTTCCCGCAACGATTATATCCCCTGTTTTTACATTCTTTAAAAATTCTTCACCCCTGTCAGTCCCTTCCATCGCATGCTTTGCCATCTCAGTTTTGTCAGTCAAAGGCAGATACTTCCCTGGATATATCTGGTCGGTATCAATATCGTCACCAAATCGCCAGACCCTACCCCTTTTTATGTTTTCAAATTCCATAATCAACTCCAGAATTCCATCGGTGATGTTATCACCCCGCGTACTGCGCTTGCAGCCGCAGTCGCGGGTGAAGCGAGATAAACCTCTGCACCCTTACCAAGCTTGCCGATGAAATTACGATTGGAAGTAGAAACCATCACCTCACCCGGTGCCAGAATCCCGGGATGGCCAGTTGTACACAAAGAACAACCCGGATTCACGACAACTGCCCCGCTTTTGAGAAATATCTTATACAATCCTGCCTCTTCTGCCATCTGTGCCACCTCCATCGTCGAAGGAACGATTATCAATCGCACATTATCATTCACTTTCTTACCTTCAAGGATTCTGGCTGCAATCTTCAAATCTTCAAACCGTCCATTAGTGCAGGAGCCGATAAAAACCTGGTCAATCTTTCTTCCCGCAACTTCAGATACATCGACAACATTATCCGGAGAATGAGGACAGGCAATCTGGGGTCTCAAGCTGGTAATATCAAACTCATAAACCTTTTCATATTCAGCGTCTTCATCAGCACTTATCGGCTCAATATTCTCTACTTTATGACTTCTCAAGAACTCAAAGACTGTTTCATCCGGTTCAATAAATCCTATATCTCCTGACATTTCTGTCACCATGCTCGTCAGGGTAATCCGCTCGCTCAAGTTCATCATCTTTACCGCCTCACCGGTGAACTCTATCGCACGATTTAATGCACCGCTTGTGGTCAGATTTTTGAGAATATACAGTATCACATCTTTTGCTGTTACTGGATATTTCAAAATTCCGTTTATTACAATCTTTATCGTGTGTGGCACTTTGAACCACAGTTTACCTTTGTATAAAGCACCGGCAATATCGGTCGTCCCCATTCCAAAACCCGCGGCACCTATTGCACCTAAAAGATTCATGTGGCTATCGGTACCGATAACGATATCCCATGGCCTAACCAGACCATTTTCCATAAGTATGTGCTGTCCTACTCCTGTATTCACATCGAAAAGCCTTATGCCCTTTTCTTTAGCAAACATTCTTAGAATCTGCTGGTTCCGGGCAACCTTCTCATCACGGGGTGGAATGTGAAGGTCAAAGGTGATGGCTACTTTTCTGTTATCGAATACAGGTGCATCCCCAAAATTATCCTTAAATTCCTGAACGACATTCGGACCGCCAAAATCCCGCATCGCCACTAGGTCTAGACCTGCCCAGACATACATATCGGGTCTAACCGGTTTGCCACAGGCACGGGTAAAAATCTTTTCAATTATTGTCATAATTTTTCCGCTATTGCCTTAGCCATATCAAGGGTTGATGCATTACCACCCATGTCATAGGTCTTAACCTTTCCTTCTTTAATAACCTCAGCCACTGCCCGCTCAAGCCTATCAGCGAGTTCTTTTTCACCAAGCCATTCAATCATCATCTTTGCAGCAAGAATCGTTGCGATTGGATTGACTTTATACATTCCGGCATATTTAGGTGCTGAACCATGGGTAGGTTCAAAGACGGCAAGTTTTTCTCCGATATTACCTGAACAACCGAATCCAAGGCCACCTACCATCTGGGCACATAAGTCCGAAACGATATCGCCATAGAGATTCGGTGCCACAAGGACATCATAATTGTGAGGGTTTTTCAATAGCCACATCATAATTGCATCGACATTTGCTTCATCAAATTGAATATCTGGATATTCTTTTGCTATTTCACGGGCAGTTTCCAAAAATAGCCCATCGGTCAATCGGACAACATTCGCCTTATGGATGATGGTAACTTTTTTTCTCTTGTTCTTTCTTGCATACTCAAATGCAGCACGGATTATTTTTTCTGAACCCCTGCGGGTATTGATCTTACAGGAAATAGCAAATTCATTAGACTGAAGATTCTTGAATGATTCAAAATTTTTGGAAAGGCTACCCAGCAATCTTGATAATTCTTCAGGTACAGGGTGGAATTCTACACCAGCGTATAAATCTTCTGTGTTCTCACGGAAAACAACAAGGTCAATATTTTCTTTATAGTTCAATGGATTACCCGCATATGCCTTGCAAGGTCTAAGACAGATATATAGGTCAAATAACTGCCTCATCCTTACAATCGGAGACCGATAAACAAGTCCCTTCCCTTTTAATTCCGGTATCAATTCTTCTTCAGCCTGCTTTGTTGGTTTTGAAGTGATTGCACCAAATAGTGCCGCATTGACATTTTTTAACAAGTCAATCGTTCGCTGGGGCAGTGGGTCACCTTCTTTACACCAGAATTCCCAGCCTACATCGCCATGAATATATTCGGCATCAAGTTTCAATTTATCAAGCACAATCTTTGCTGCATCCAGGACATCTCTTCCAATGCCGTCACCGGGCAACCAGGCAATTTTATATTTAGCCATTACACCTCCTTATCACCAATTTATAAAAACTTTAATATTTTACTCAAAAAAAATATTAAGTCAACAAAAATCGGACACACAATTTCATAAAGACAAAAAACTTACAATGATTGACATTCTTTACATTTTGACTAAAATATTCCACAGGAGCAGATATGAAAAAATCATATATTATCATCATCGTCGTCCTTTCGGTTGCTGTAATCCTTGGCTTGGTAATTGGGCTGAGTTCACGGGGTGCGGGTCTCATCACCCGGGGAAACATCGGTGTAATTGAAATTGAGGGAATTATCTCATCTTCAAAAAAGATTGTCCGCAATATAAAGCAATTTGCTGAAGACCCTTCTATTCAGGGGATACTCGTGCGAGTGGACTCACCGGGTGGTGGAGTTGCAGCATCACAGGAGATATATGAAGAACTGAGAAAGGCTAAGCTCCAGAAAAAGATTGTCGTATCAATGGGTGCTCTTGCAGCATCGGGTGGCTATTATGTATCCCTACCTGCTGATTTAATCGTTGCTAATCCAGGGACAATAACCGGTTCGATTGGTGTCATCATGCAATTTCCGATTTTTGAAGAATTGATGAAAAAAATCGGTATTGAATATGAAGTAGTCAAATCAAAGGAGCATAAGGATATTGGCTCCCCATTTCGCAGGATGACTGAGAAAGAGAAAAAATTATTACAGGATGTGGTCACTGATGTTTATGAACAGTTCGTCCAGGCTACCTGTGATGCACGGCATCTACCCAGGGATAGTGTTATTAAATTTGCCGATGGCAGGATTCTTACCGGAAAACAGGCAAAAGAGATCGGTCTTGTAGATACACTCGGTTCATTTGAAGATGCAGTCAAAATCCTTGGCGATATGCTCGGAATTGAAAGACCTAATCTCATATATCCACCCAAAAGGTACAGTATCATCCAGATACTTACCGAACCGATTGAAAATATTCTTATACCAAAAATCCTATTTCTGTGGCATTAATTAGAAAAATTCTTTTTATCTTCCTGGCGATATTTTTGTTATCATGCAGTAAGGGTGATATCAATCCCAGACTCGTTGATTATATCAAGGCGGAGCGTGAATTACGAAAAAAAATCTCTCAGGATAAAGGGCTTGAAGATTCTCTCACTGCCATGAAAAAACGTTTAAAGTTAAATAAAGATAAAGAATTGAAGCAGCTGGAAGATAGACCTGATTTATGGGTTAAATTTTTAAACATGATTGATGGCGAAAAATAATAAAATCTTCGGTGTTGTAGAAGGATTTTACGGCAGGTATTATTCCTTCCAGGAGCGTTGTGATTTAATAAAATTTCTTGCTGAGTTAGGACTGAATACCTATGTTTATGGACCTAAATCCGACCCATATCACAGAAAAGAATACTACAGGTTTTACCCATCAAACCAGTTGAAAGAATTTGAAACCCTAAATACCCTTGCCAAAAGATATAAAATAAATTTCAATTACGCCCTCTCACCAGGTCCAAGACCCAGTTTAGACGCTATTCTAAAAAAGATAACTTCAATGTTGAAGACCGGCATTGAGCATTTCAGCATCTTTTTTGATGATATAAAAATAAAACTTGATGCTAAATCGGCTCTGATGCAAATCAGATGTGCCAATGAAGTCTACACTATGTTAAAAGATAAAGGAAAAGATACGGCATTATACTTCTGTCCCACCCAGTACCGCGGTTTTGAGCGGAATGAATATATCGAAACAGTTGCGCGGAATTTAAACAAAAATACTCAGATATTCTGGACTGGAAAAAGTGTTGTTTCAAAGAAAATCACCGTTAAGGATATTGAAAATATCACACAAATCCTGCAAAGGCCACCTTTGATATGGGACAATATCTTTGCCAATGACTATATTCCAGGCATCATCCTTAAATTCCCTTATCGTAATCGTGAGCCTGGAATAATAGATAAAGTCTCGGGTATTCTTCTCAACCCTATGAATCAGTATCTGCAGTCAAAGCCGCTTATTTATACCGCTGCCCAATTCTTTAAGGATCCATATCATTATCATCCCAAAGATGTCTGGCAAAGGGTAAAAAAAATTTTTTACTGAGCCCGCTCCACATTTCAATATAATGGCACAGTTGCCCAAATTTTTTTCACATATCAGAAGTTTTTATTCTAAATGTGCTATGCTTTGACTTATGTGTTTGTTTATTTAATCACCACTACCTCTGACAACACATTCCTTCGTTGGTTTAAATTTTAAACTTAACCTACTGAATTGTAACTGCGCGAAGCGACAAAGCAATCCCATCCACCCTTCATTGTCATTGCGAGGAGCGGAGCGACGAAGCAATCCCATCCGTTGCCTGAAACGCATGAGATTGCCACACCCTCGCTTTGCTCGGGGCTCGCAATGACACCAGTGTAAATACTTAGAAATTCTGATGATTGCAAGTCTAAAGCCTTGCCCTACATCAGAAATTATAAAATTTAAAAAATGTAGGGCAAACCTTTAGGTTTGCATAATCAGGCATTTAACAAATATTTCCCCAGAAATAGGTTTGAGTTTAAATTTTACCCTACAACCCGCTGAATTGTCATTGCGCGGAGCGAGACGATTTTACCCTTGACTTAAGCAAGAATTCTAAATATAATGTTAATATAAAGGAGGTAGTATGAAGTACATTGGATTACTCTTCTTCATCCCCATGCTCGCACAGGCTGCACATTGCTTTATATGGGACTATCCGGAAAAGGATTCAATCTATGATTCAGAAGCAGGAATGATAATCGATGACACCTACTGGCTGAGGCAGGCGCTCACAGCTCTGGGACACACATTTGTTATGGATACGGTTCTACCTTCAAACATCGCACCCTATGCTGTTGTATTTGCCATGTGCGGCTGGTTTGATTGCTGAGGTGACTGTCAGCTGACTGTAAGTCAGCAGCAATCATTGATCAATGTGATGAATGCTGGTAAGGGTTTATACATTGAAAATCCTGACCTGGGCTATGCCCACAGCGGAACTCAATTATACCAGATGCTCGGTGCAACATATCTTGGCGATGGTAATCCTTACTCAACCGGTAATGTTCAATCAGTAACCGGACAACCAGGAACATTCGTTGCCGGTATGAGTTATAATTACATGTATCAGCAAATTCCTGATAACTATGTTGACTACATCGGTTCTAATGGTGGCACGATATTATTCCGTTCCCAGGAAAACTATGGAAGGGTAATATGTTATAGTGGAACAGGAAATACCTATCGCTCAATATATTCTACTTTCAATCTTGGTGCCCTGCGTAATGGAGCATATACAAAACTTCAACTGGTTCAAAAGTATATGGAATACCTGCTCCGGATTGGAATAGAAGAGAATTCAGAAAATATGGCATTAAAGAATCTCACGCTTTATCCGAACCCGTCATATGATAATATCAAGTGCAATTTCGCTCTAAAGACCAGCCAGCATTTGAGAATAAATATCTTTGATGCAACCGGTAGAATTATTCGGACAATTGCAGATAAGGAGTTCAGTCCTGATGCTTACGAGTTTATCTGGAATGGATGTGATAATTCAGGCAAAAAAGTGAGTAACGGCACATATATTTTTGTTGTTGAAACAGAAAAAGAAACGATTGCCAGAACTGCCATAATAACGCGATAGAAGACAATAAAAATCAGAAGGCCCTCGCATTGTGCGAGGGCTTTCTTGATATCTACATGTTATTATTCGAGCACCTCCTCACAATCAGGTTCCCATGCCGGGTCAACGATGCATAAAAATTCAAGGGATGTTTTGCCTTTGTTTTCAATAAACTGGATTGAGTAGGGCGGAATATAGATTGTATCACCTGCTTTTACGACTTTTTTTTCATTATCAATGTGCATCACACCTGTACCTTTTAAGATAAAATATACTTCTGAATATTTCAAACGATGCCTTAAAGTTTTTTTGTTTTTCCCCACTTTCGCATACGCAAGGCTGTAGCTCACTTTTAATTTTTCTTTTCGGGGATTAAGAATCTCTTTTAATTTTGAATCATCACCCGCAGTAAATTGTCTTAAATTTTTTAGTCGCTTAATTATCATGATGTATTTTACCATAAAACCTTTGCAATTTCAAGAATCAGTGCAATCCCGATGGTTAGGCTAGTATTGAACAAGAAAATTTGAAAAATAGGGCAAGGGTTTAGCCTTGCGATTAGATGAATGGACATTGCTCTGTTAATATTAATTCTATCACTTTAAATTGATGGCTGGATCCCCATAGGTGATTTTTACTTCGAAGCCAAGGGCAGATATTTTTTCACTTATCGAATGTAGCAGGTTTTTAGCAACAATTGAGTAATTACAGAACTCCCGACGCACCGGATAGTTCGTCCGTAAAGATTCAAAAAAATTTTTCCGCTCTGATGCTGGTAGATTGACAATCTCCATAAATCTTTTATAATCGGTCATGGGATTATAAACCTTCCCTATAATCTGATAAAGGATTTCTATCAGGTCATTATTTTTAATTGAAACCACTATATTCTTCTTTAACTCAGGAAGGATTGTGTCTTTTTTAATCTGTTCTCTTATTTCCAGATATTTGCATATTTTTTTATAAACCATATAACTCGCATTGAACTTGCCTTCAAGGGAGTATCCGGCAATATGGGGTGTGCCAATATCAACGAGTTTGAGGAGTTCAATATTTATATCAGGCTCGTTCTCCCAGACATCAAGGATTAGACCACCAAGTTTATGATAATATTTTAATAGTGCCTTTTCATCAACGACCCTGCCTCTTGAAGTATTGATAAAGATTGTTTTGTGTTTGAGACATTTCAAAAAATTTCCATCAACCATATGGAATGTTTTATACCTTCCTGTGAATGTCAGTGGAACATGAAGGGTTATGATATCTGCATCTGATAATCTTTTTAGTGATAGATATTTTTTATTTTTTGTGCGCTTGTATTTTGGCGGGTCATTCAATAATACCTTCATTCCCAGTGTATTACACATCATCGCAACCTTTGTGCCTACATTTCCCACACCTATGATGCCAATCGTTTTTCCTTCAAGTTTAAACCCATTTTTCTTGGCAAGGGTTATCAGGGAAGCAATCACATACTCGGCGACTGAACGGGCATTCGAACCTGGTGCATAAAAAAGTTTTATCCCCTTCTTTCTTAAATACCTTCTATCAATATGGTCGATACCACTCGTCATTGAGCCGACAATTCTTATCTTTGTTCCTTCAAGCAGACTTTCATTCACCTTTGTTACAGACCGAACAAATAAAACATCATAATCCTTTATCACATTAGGGCTCATCTCTTTTGATGGGATGGTATGCAAATCTGCAAAATTTGAGAATAATTCTTTCAAAAATGGGATTTTTTCATCAGCGATGATTTTAAGTCGGGACATATCAAGGATTATACTGAACTTTGAACTGAGTTCAAGTAGCCGCAGCCTTCGGGTTGAGAAATTAAAATACAACAGAGTGCATCCCGCTTCGATTAACTCGTCAATTGTAGCATCCACCTTCGGCCGGACGAATTTCAAACAATGTAGGGCAAATCTTCATTTTCTAATAAATACTGAATAATTCTGCGAAAAAAATTTATCAAGCAAGCTTGACCACCTCAATAAAATTATAATTGGTTATGGGTATTGATACAGGTATATAAAAGAATCCAGAAACTGTAGTGATTGAGCTTGCCTGGCTGTTTTGCCATCATTCTGAAGGCCGAAACCTGTGGCCACCATTATTTGTTTTTGAATAAATCAAACGTAGGGCAAGGCTTTAGCCTTGCTTTCTATTAATGCAAACCTGAAAATAAAAAATCCAGGGTATTGAGTCCAATTTTTTTCTCTTTGAAAGGAGGTGATCCAGCCGCACGTTCCCGT
>JAOAFX010000047.1 GCA_026416055.1 Caldifarciminota bacterium | reverse complement strand
GTATATTGACTAAGCATTAAACCAGAAAACATTCCCGCTCCTTTTGTTAAAAACTCTGGTAGACCAACGCTTAACGCCGGGTTTAATAATCTGTTTAATCTTCGTTCAGATAAAACACTTACCATAGTAACTGCTGCACCAACCATATCCATGGGCAGTGAAATTGGCGAGCCCTGGAAGTTGGCACCGGTAAGGGTAAGGTCAAATTCGGGTAGAAATATCGGATTGTCACACACTCCATTCAGTTCAATTTCAATTTGCTCTTTTGCCCAGCGCACCGCGTCATGGGCAGCACCGATGACCTGAGGTGAAGAGCGCATTGAATATGCATCCTGAACCTTGGTTTTAAATTTTCCACTGAGCAGGTCGCTTCCTTCAATACACTTCATTATCGCTCTGGCTGACCGTATTGCACCAGGAAAACCACGGGCTTCATGGACACGAACATCATACGGTTTCAAATTCGCAATCAGGGCTTCAAGTGTCATCGCACAGGCGATCTCGGATTGTTTGAGCCAGCGATTTATATCATACAACTGGAGTGCACTGATTGCCGTGATGAAATTGGAACCATTAATAATTGCAAGGCCATCCCTCACTTTCAACCCGGGGATTGGAATCCCTGCCCTTTCCATCGCCACCCTGCCCGGTAGCCTTTCACCCTGATAAAATGCTTCACCTTCTCCCATCATGAGAAGCGCGATCTGGGACATCGGAGCCAGATCACCACAGGCACCCACTGAACCTTTTTTACAGACGACCGGTGTCACACCCTTATTCAACATCTCCACCAGTGTAAGCGTAATCTCAGGTCTACAGGCTGACCTTCCTTTGGCATGAACATTGACCCGGCTTGCCATCGCACCTCTAACATGTTCTATCGGCATTGGTTCACCGATACCTGCAGCGTGATTATGAATCAAGTATTTCTGGAATTGTTCAATCTGCTCGTCAGTGAGAATTACCTCTGACAATTCACCTATTCCGGTATTTATTCCGTACATTATCTCCCTTGCCTTCAATTTCTTTTCAAGCATTGCCCGACATTTTTTTATTTCTTCAAGGGATTCAGGGGCAAGTTCTACTTTTTCATTGTATCGGGCAATTGCAACAAGTTTTTCAACAGTCAAACTCTTTCCATCAAGAATGATTGCCATAGGCTGAATCTCCTTTTTAGCCTATTATAATTAACCCCTCAAAAAAGTCAATTCCTTGACATACAATGAAAACGAGATATACTTAAAAAATGCTACAGAATAGATGGATATTATATATAGGCTTTATCTCATTCACGATAACCTTCTTTCTCTTCTATCCAAAAAATACTGGCATCGTCGATGAAAACGCATATCTTTCAATGGCATATGCCTTCGGTAAATTTAAATTACACTATGAAGATGCCGGTATCTCTTCGGCACCTGCCTCCACAGTTCAAAACCAACATCTTGTATCCCGCTACCCCCCGGGAAATAGTCTGCTTCTTGTACCTTTCACTATCATTCACTGGCGGTTTTCATTCCTGCGTGGTTATCTGTTGATGGTGGCTGGTTTTTTAATCACGATTTTGCTTCTTTCCCATTTTCACCTGCCACATTACTATTCGCTCTTCTTTCTCTTCCATCCATCGTTTATCCTCTATTCAAGAACCCTGATGAGCGACCTTCCAGCAACCATATTCGGTCTTTTAGGACTATTCTTTTTTTTGAAAAAGAAAATTCTAACTGCTGGTATCGTTTTTGGATTTTCAATCGCCCTGAGATATCCGATGGTCCTGATTCCTCTCTCTTTTCTCATTATTTTTTTTCTTAAAAAGGATTTTGCCAGTTTTGTGAAATTTTTCACCGGTAATATCATCGGAATAATTCCACTTTCTATCTATCATATAATTGTTTTCGATAACCTCATCGGTCCTGCCCCGGCAAATATAATAGGTTTCTCAATAAAGAATTTTCCACTCATGTTTATACAATTTTTTATTATGTTGAATATCCTCTATCCCTTCATGGTTGTTTCCAGTTGCCGTACAGAATTACCTGAAAAATGGTTTTTTATCGCTCCGGCAGCGGCATTTATCCTTTTCTTCTCCTTCCAGTATTACATCGATACTGGAAGGAATTTTTTAGAAACACTGATTCTTGGCCAGCGATACATGCTCCCTGTAATCCCATTTTTGCTCGTTCCATATATTGAAGTCTTAAAACGGATAAAAATTTCAGAGAATATCTTACTTTTTTTCATCGTATTATTGTTCAGCATAGATACAGCAGTCACCTATAAACATCAGGTATTTCTCAAAAGGCAGGATTATTACCAGAATAAACTTTATGAATACATAAAGGACGCTGATGTTGTTCTGTGTAATAAAGATATTTATGAATTGATAAATCCTTTTATAAAACCGATAAAATGGCAGAATTTTGAGGACAGGGGTAAATTGAAAGAAATTGACATTTCTGGATACAGCAAAAATTTATATCTTGCCTGTCTGACCAGGGATGACAGGATTAAGAAGTTATTTTTTGAATTTTTAGACCACCTTCAAGTAAAAAAAGAGGTCTATAAAGAAGAGACCTCTTTTTATCATTTTTCGATCTGGAAGATAGACTGAGTTTAGTTAGTCATCCTCCTTTTCGATTTCAAACTTTTTAATTATCTTTTTCTTATGCATCTTCATCTTTGCCCTTTGTTCTGGTGTGAGGATAGAGTGTATCTTTAACCGTTCCTCAATCTTCAGTTTTTTAATCTGCCATTCAAGCTCATGGATTTCCTGGCTCAATTTTAATATTCTATCCTTGTTAGGATTTTCTGACTTCATCTCTTTTTGCAGTTCAATCCGTTTGAGTTCAATCTGCGATTTTATCGGTATAACATTCTTCCGGGTGTCAAACTTAATATTCTCAATAGTCTCCTTTTGTTGCTCTGACAGATCTATCATCATTTCAATAGGTGGTGGTTCTTGTTTTTCTATTTCCTCATGCATTAAGCAACATTTCTGGGCAGAAACAACCCCTGCGAATACCAGAAGGGTCAATCCGATATCGATGGGTCTCATAAAAACCTCCTTTTTCAATTATTTTGACGCCATCAATCCATGGGTAGTTTAATCGATATTTTACGCATGCAATTGTGATAAAAACCTTCTATCCTCTTAGCTACAGTCTCCCATGAATATTTTTTAACAGACTCTAAACCACCCGTTATTAACTTCCTGCGCAATGTTCCGTCTTTCAATACTGTTATAATTTTTTCCGCTATGTCCTCTGGTTCAAATGGATTAAAAAAAAGACCATTATAGCCATCAACAATTACTTGGTCATATCCTGGGATTCTTGATGCCACAACCGGTTTTCCCGTCGCCATTGCCTCAAGTAATACAATTCCGAAAGACTCACCGCCCAGCGCCGGTGAGCAAAATAGATCGCAGGACGCATAATAAGATGGAATCTCCTGTGGTTTTGCATAGCCTTTAAAAATGACCACATCTGATAGATTCAATTTTATCGCGAGCCTTTTACATTCATTCTCAAGCGGTCCCTTACCCACCACAATGAGCAGGATATCATTTAAATGCTCTTTCACCAGTGGCAAAGCCTTCAAAAGTTCAATAAGACCCTTGCGCCGGTCGAGTCGACCAAGGTATAAAATTTTATTCTTTTTATTTTTAAACTCAGGAAATGGCGTCGCTTCGGGATTGAATTTCTCTAAGTCTATACCATTGGGAATTATTGTATATTCCCCTGGTATATAAGGCATGAAGGTCTCTTTGGGGGTTTCAGAGACTGCAATCAAACCATGGAGTTTATCGATATATTTTTTAAATAACTTTCTAAAGATAAAAGCACCTGCCCGGTGATATCTGAAACCGGTAGAATGGAAAGTAGTGATATTAATCGTTCGGGAATAGTGGAGGGCAAAAAAAGAAATGCTGGGAGGAAAAGGTCCCATCGTATGGATTATGTCAAATTTCTCTTTTTCAAAAAAGTCTTTCACTCTTCGTGGAATGTCCAATCCAACCGATAGGGTAGCATAGGATTTGTTCATCGGGATATAAAAGACCCTTCCAAATCTGATAACATCCGGTTCAGGACTTTCATCTTTGTAGTGGGTGGTAAGGATTTTGACCTCGTGCCCGAGGCGTCTCAAATACTTTGCAAGGTAGTATGTGTATTCTGAGACTCCTGAAGGGTAGGGATGGTAGGGATCAGAAACCAGGCATATTTTCATTAAGCTTATAAATCTTATCTTTCTTCTATCCAGACCTTCTCCATTATCACATCGTTCAAAGGTCGGTCATAAGGTGGACCTGATGTAGGCACCTCGCCGATTTTCTCTACAACATCCATTCCCTGAACCACCTCACCGATTATTGTATATCTTCCATCGAGTCTTGGTTGTGGTTCAAGGCAGATATAGAATTGTGAACCATTCGTGTTTGGTCCACGGTTCGCCATTGCAACGGTGCCTTTGAGGTGTTTTAATTTTGGTGAAATCTCATCTTCAAGTTCATATCCCGGATCACCTGTTCCATCTCCTTTTGGACAGCCACCCTGAATCACAAAACCTTTAATTACCCGGTGGAATTTAAGGCCATTGTAAAAACCCTTATTTGTCAAATCGATAATATTTTTCACATTCTTCGGCGCTTCATCTGGAAAAAGTTTAATAACAATCTCACCGTAGTTTTTTACGGCGATATGCATGTAGGGATATTTTTTTGTCTGCCCCATATTTGTACTCTTCTGTCCGCCACATGCGAGAAGTATTAAT
This sequence comes from Caldifarciminota bacterium, assembly GCA_026416055.1. GTDB lineage: Bacteria > Hydrothermota > Tepidihabitantia > SM23-42 > JAOAFX01 > JAOAFX01. The sequence continues at coordinate 13,091 of JAOAFX010000047.1, read as the reverse complement.
AAGGGAAATAAAAGATTCCTCATGATGCCCCCTTAATTTCACATACATTATAATCAACAACGAAAAAAAGTAAATAGTTTTTTGTCCAATGACTATGAAGTGTAAATTAGCTCTTCAGGAAAGGGATTTATATATTTCTGGGATAAAAGATATGTATCACTGAATCGATAAGAAAAATTCTTAATCATTTCGAGAATTGTGCTCAGCTCAGCGGTGCCGTTCTTATACTTATCAAGAAGACTCAAAAAATGTTTTTTTTCATCTTGATTCAGACCCTTTGAAAAATAACCATAGATATGGAGGAATGTATTAAAATGTTTTGAACGCGACGGTCTTCTTATAAATGAATTGTAAAATAATTTTTTGTAAATTGAAATCCTTTCCTCAATCCTGGTCTTACCATCAGCCACAATCTTACCCATTTCCTTGAGATTTTTCTGGCTATATGTCATAAGCAAGTATTTATATCTGGTATGGAATTTTACAAGTTCACCGGCATCGAGATTTTCTTCCAATCTGCGAAATTCGGCATAAGAGAAAATTCTGATTAAAAAATGTTCGCGGAGTTCAAGGTTTTTTAATCTACCTTCATGTTCGGCAGGCAATTCGGGAAAATGATTTTTGACACCTTCAGCAAAAAATCCATCGGTTCTACCGGCAATTTTATCGTCCTTATAATAATTTGCCGAAGTGATACCACAGGATGGAGATTTGCTTTTTAATACAAATCCATCAATACCACTTACCTTTTTTACAAAATCGCTTATATATTTTTTTATCTCATGCGTCAAATCCCTTCCGGTCTCAGGTTGATAAAGTCTTTTTTTAAAGTCATCTTTGAGAATGATTATTTTAGGTCTGGGGACACCCAGTCCTATTTCTACTTCCGGACAGACGAGTTCATAATTTATATATTTTTTTAATATTTCCACAAATTCATCATGCACAATTCCACCATTATATCGGACCGGATAAGAGAAACATCTGCTTAAGATTATCCTCGGTTTTTCCATACAGGAAGTATATCTGTGGTGTTTATCATGTCAATATCACAAAATCTTTTTCACATAAGTCTTCTAAAAAAGTTGGTCTATGCTTTCTTGACATCTGTATAAAATCCCGTATAATCTTCATAAATGAATATAACGGTTAAAGATATCTACAAAAATACCAAGCCCTATGTCCGGTGGTGGTGGTTTTCCGGCAAGATAGACCCGGCAGTGATCAAATACCAGCTTGACTGGTGTAAAGAGAATAATTTTGGTGGTGTTGAACTCGCTTTTATGTATCCACTTCCAGATTCTGAACCAGGACCAGAATGGTTATCTGAAGAATGGAGTGAAATCGTTGTTTTTACAAAAGGCTATGCTACAAAAATCGGACTGGGATGTGATTTTACCTTTGGAACTTCCTGGCCATTTGGTGGTTCATTTATAAACGAAAACGACGCCGCAAAAAATTTTTATGGACTATCTACCCAGCGCCTTGAAAAATCCTGGGAAATGGCACATGGAAAGAAGGGGTTAATCTTGAATCACCTTGACCACAATGCCCTTGAACGATATGCAGAAAAAATAGGTGAAGCACTAAAACCCGCATTACAAATAAGTCCTTCTGCTCTTTTCTGTGATTCCTGGGAAGTGGATACCGAGCTTCTCTGGACTGATGGACTTGAAAAGCTATTTATGGATGAATTCGGGTATGATATTAGATTGTATGTTCGCGATTTAGATAAAAGGCAATCTGTGCGATATGATTATCGTAAACTTATCGCAAAGCTTATAATTGATGAATTTTACAGACCTTTTACTGATATATGCCACAAGCTCGGTGGAATTTCGCGCGTCCAGTGCCATGGTTCTCCAACTGATTTGCTTGCAGCCTATTCAGTGGTCGATGTACCAGAAAGTGAATCATTACTGTTTGACCCACACTTTTCTCAGATTCCTGCTTCTGCGGCTGCAATTACAGATAAACCTATCGTTTCAGCCGAGACATTCACCTGCATTTATGGCTGGTTGCCCTACCCTGGTCCGGGTCCTTACCAGGATAAAGAACAGATCGCAGACCTGAAACTTCTCGCCGATGCACTTTTTGCCAATGGTATAAATTTTGTTATCTGGCATGGAATGCCTTACAATCCACCTGGTTGTAAGAATCGTTTCTATGCGACAGTCCACACCGGACCGGATTGTAACTTTGTCAAAGAATTACCCGGTTTTAATCACTACCTTGAAAAAGTGAGTGAATTTATGCGTACAGGCAATCCTTATGGAGGAGCTGGGGTCTATCTGCCTCTTGAGGACACATGGATGTTGAACGAATTGCCTGAGGAGTTCCAGCGGCCAAGTGCCCGTTATTACTGGGAATTGCAATATGTAAAATTCCCTGATGAGGTAAAAGGATTCCGTCCAATATGGATTACAGACCATTTTCTTGATAATGCAGATTTTTCCAACGGTGTGCTCAAAATCGGCGCGATGAATTTGGATTTTCTGTATATAGATGTTGACTGGATTGATATAAAAGCGCTGAAAAATTTGAACAAACTGGCAGAAAGAGGTTGTCCAATATGTATAATTAAAAAACCGAGCCAGCCTGGATTTAACAAAGACAAAAAATACGATGACCTGGTAAGGAAACTATTTTCCCAGAAAAGTGTAAGTGGTATTATACAAAGGACAACAATAAAACCACCACTGATAGAAGGCCGTCTTATCCCTGAATTCTGGGTAAGGAAAATTGATGAAGAACTGATTATTTTTTTCAGCCATCCAATGACCAGGTCGATTACGTATCCAATGCGCTACGGTCAATCATTCTGTGAAACAGATATGAATATAAAAATTGTACTCAACTATGCAGGATTTAAAAAAGACATAAATCTACTCTTCAAACCATATCAGGCCTTACTCTTGAGAGTCAGTAAATATGGAAATACAAAATTTGAAGACATAAATTTTTCTGTTCCTCCTTCTTTAATTTCCAACATAGATGAACAGAGAAGATTTTAGTAATCAGTCTTATTTAATTGACATTCTGGATTTTTTTTATATACTAATTCCATGCCCAGGATATTCACCGTTTCCGGCCTGAGGGGGCTAGCGTTTAAAGACCTTGATTATTCCAGTGCAAGTTTCTATGCCCAGGTATTCGCCTTCTTCCTGCATGCTAAAAAATTAGTTGTTGGACATGATACAAGAAAATCTCATCCCCAGATAAGTGAAGGTGTGATAGATGGTTTCAATATGATGGGTTGCAATGTTATCAATCTGGGTATTGTTCCAACACCGACTGTCGTATTCATGGTTCGCAGGCTGAATGCCGACGGTGGTGCAGTAATAACTGCCAGCCACAATCCACCTGAATGGAATGGAATAAAATTTATTTCTTCACGGGGTGAATTTATAAATGAGCAGGAATTTAGAAGGTTTTCTCTCTTTATACATTTTTTTGAATCCCATCCCGACAAGATAATCGAATTCATGGATTATTTCGGTGAATGTAATTATTATAAAAATCCTTTTGAAGAGCATATCAGAACAATAATTGAACACTTAAGACTGAAGGATCTCAATTTAAAGGTTGGAGTCGATGCGGATTGTGGTGCAGGTTCAAAGGCGTTGCCAACGCTCCTTGAAATGGCGGGTTGTAAGGTGTATAAAATTAACTGCAGTTTTAAAGCGAATTTTCCCAGACCACCCGAACCAGTACCAGAGAATATCACAAAATTATGCATGCTCGTAAAAGAGAAAAATCTCGATTTAGGACTTGCCCTGGATCCTGATGGTGACAGGCTTTCAATCGTTGATGATAAGGGAATTGCAATTGGCGAAGAGAAAACTCTGGCACTTGCAGTTGATTATATTTTGAGTAAACATAAAGGACCTGTGGTAACCAATCTTTCCACCACAGGCTTGATTGATCATATCGCCACAAGATACAAATGTCCTGTCTATCGAACAAAAGTGGGCGAAGCGAATGTCGTGTCAAAGATGAATGAAGTAAAAGCGGTGATTGGCGGTGAAGGGAACGGTGGTGTGATATATCCAAAGATAAATTATACCAGGGATGCATTGACTGGTGCCGGTATAATTTTAAAAATGCTGAGTAAAAATAATAAGAAACTATCCGAGATAGTGAATTCATACCCTGCATATTTCATGCTCAAAGATAAAGTAGATATATCTTCGACAGATTTTGAGAAAAAAAGAGAATTGATCCTGAAGAAATTCAGAGGAGATGTTGATTTTAGCGATGGTCTGAGGATAACCACAAAAACTTACTGGGTTCATATCCGTCCTTCCAACACCGAACCGATTGTTCGCATCATTGCTGAGTCAAAAGATAGAAAAAAGGTTAAAGAGTTGATTGCCCGGGCAAAAGAAATCCTTGGGTCTTAATTTTTTGAAATTCAGGAGGCAATATGCCATTTGTCGATTTAAGGGAACAGGCAAGACGACGTAGCCCGAAGGAACTCGTTCAACATTTAAAGAACTTTAAATTAAACCTGAAATTCTCTGCAGGCATATGGTATTTTTCACCGCCGGATTCAAGATTCCACGATAAATATAAAAAAGAACTAAACATCAAAGCGCGCCTTGATATTGCAGAAAAACTCATTGATTATGGACTCACTGGTCTTGAGGCACATTACCCCAATGAAATAAACGAGAAGAATCTTGAGTTGTGGAAAAAATTTTTAAAATCAACAGGAATGAAACTGGTTACCATTGTCCCGCTCTTATTCCGTGATAGGAATTTTGAATTTGGTTCTTTATCAAATCCGATCGAAAAAAATCGTCGTCAGGCAATAGAATTAACAAAAAGAGCACTTGAACTAAATAAAGAACTGAATACAGATTTTGCTGTGATCTGGCCTGGCATAGATGGCTATGAAAATCCATTTGGTATCGATTTTTTCCAGATGTGGGACAGGTTTGCATATGGTCTTGCTGAGGCAATGGATAGAGTACCAGGGGTACGGATTGCCTTTGAGCCTAAACCTTATGAACCAAGGGGAAGAATTCTCTTTGGTACAACTCCAGAAGGTTTGCTTTTATGCCACAAAGTGGAATCACTTTTGAGAAATGAAAAAAATTTGAAAATTTTAAAACAGGGTCATAAACTATGCTGTATGAATCCAGAGATTGGCCATGCCCTTATGGCTTATGAAGACCTTGCCTATGCATATTCGTTGCCTTTGAGTGAAGGCAGGCTCGCCCATATGCACCTTAACAGTCAACCACTGGGTAATTTTGACCAGGATTTGAATGTAGGTGTTGTATCACCCGAACAACTTGAGGCGTTATTATATGTATTAAAGATGCACTCTTATAATGGCTGGTTCGGGATAGATATAAATCCTGAGAGGATGGATGTCCAGACTGCAATCAAGATATCTATTGATGCGATTAGGGCCTCGAACGACCGGATAAATGAGTTAGACCATGAATCGATTGTATATGCAGTAAACCATCCAGATAAGGCAAGAGGTTGGATTGAAGCATATCTTGTTAGGATGCGTGCACCGAGCCCTGAAAGACTACCCCGATTGCCATCTTTGAAAAAAGAATGAAAAATTTACTTCTGGGGATTGACATAGGGACAACAGGCAGCAAGGCAATATTAATCGATCACACAGGAGAAGTAATTGCTCAGGCAAATCATGAATATACGATTTATATACCAAAACCAAACTGGTCTGAACAGAATCCAGAGGACTGGTGGAAGGCAACGATAAAGACCATAAGAGAAGTATTGAAAAAGTCAGGTATAAAGTCCAATCAGATTGCTGGAATTGGACTTACCGGTCAGATGCATGGCCTTGTCCTCCTTGATAATCAAAAGAATGTCTTAAGAAATTGTATACTCTGGAATGACCAGCGCACTGCGAAAGAGTGTGAGGAAATCAATAAACTCATAGGTGAAAAAAGGCTGATAGGGATTGCGGGTAAACCGGTTCTGCCCAGTTTTACCGCAGGTAAGATTCTATGGGTAAAGAAGAACGAGCCAGAAATCTATAAAAAGATTGCCCATATCCTGCTACCCAAGGATTATGTGCGCTTTGAGCTCACTGATAATTTAGGTATGGATGTCAATGATGCCTCAGGAACATGCCTATTAGATGTGGCAAAGAGAAAGTGGTCAAACGAGATAATTGAAAAATTGAAGATAAAAAAAGACTGGCTGCCACCGATTTTCGAATCGCCGATAATCTGCGGTTATGTCAGCAGGACTTCAGCCAGATTAACCGGACTGACGCCCGGCACACCGGTCGTTGCCGGTGCCGGTGACCAGGCTGCCCAGGCGATCGGCACCGGAATATATGAACCAGGGATTGTCTCGGTAACGATCGGTACATCGGGTGTTGTGTTTGCCGCGATTGATAAATATTGCTATGATAAAGATGGCAGGCTTCATACCTACTGCCATGCTACTTCTGATATGTGGCATCTGATGGGAGTTATGCTTTCTGCAGGTGGAAGTCTTAGATGGCTCAGGGATTTATTATATAAAGATGAAAAAATCATTGCCGAAAAAAAGGGGATTGACATATATGACCTGATGACCGAAGAAGCAGAGGATACTCCACCGGGTGCAGATGGCTTACTCTTTCTACCATACCTTTCTGGTGAAAGAACACCCCATCCTGACCCTTATGCCCGGGGTGTATTTTCTGGATTGTCCTTGAAACACAGCCGACCCCATCTTACCCGGGCAGTGATTGAAGGTGTAACATTTGGCCTCAAGGACGGTCTTGAGTTGTTAAAGAAAATGGGTATCAAATTCACACGGGTGCGGGTCTCTGGCGGTGGCGCAAAATCCCGATTATGGCGCCAGATAATGGCTGATGTATTCGATGTTGATATTGTAACTGTGAATACTGCACAGGGTGCTGCTTATGGTGCTGCACTCCTTGCTGGCGTCGGAACGGGTATCTACAAAAATGTAAAAGAAGCCTGCACAAAAACAATTCGCGAAACAGGTATTACAAGGCCTGGAATAGATACTGGAATTTATCAAAAATATTACAATGCATATAAAGCACTCTACCCCGCACTGAAAAAACATTTCAGAAAGTTAGGCAATATTGGGATAATGAAAAGGCATGTTTAAAGTTTACATAAAAGATAAAATGGTATGGCTTGATGATAAGCCAATTCCCCTGCTCAGTGGTGAAGTCCATTACTGGCGGCTTGCACCTGAATCCTGGGAGAAGATTCTCAAGAAGGTAAAAGAACTTGGATTGGAGATAGTTTCTACATATATCTGCTGGCAATTTCATGAAATCAGGCCTGGTATCTATGATTTTACCGGTGAAACTGACCCCCGAAGAAACCTGAAGGCATTTTTAGAACTCTTAAGTGGAATGGAGTTTTACATAATAATCAGACCCGGCCCCTATATTTATGCGGAATGGATAAATTTCGGGGTGCCAGAACGTCTGGTCTGTTATCACCGCCTCCATCCGGAATTCAAAAGTGAAGCAAGCCACTGGATAAAAGGGGTAAGTGAATTCTTAAAACCATACCTCGCCACGAATGGCGGCAGGATAATCCTTTTACAGGTAGATAATGAAATCCATCCATTTATAAATTTCTATGGTGAACAAATAGGTCTGGGCAACACTCCTGGGCTTTTTCAGGAATTTCTTGAGAAAAGATACCGGAATATCACAAATTTAAATAAGTTGTGGAATACCGATTATGCAAACTTTTCTGAAGTCCGGGCATTTAATGATTCTTCAAAGGTTGATTGTAAACGGATCGATATAGTGCGTTTTTTATTATGGTATACAAAAGAAGTAGCAAAGTGGAATGAACAGATTTACCGTCAGTGCGGGGTTGATATACCGCTCTATTTCAATGTTGATGCGATCGGTGTCCAGCCCTGGCCTGCCCTTGAAAAAATTGGCGATATATCAGCACCTGATTATTATCCGACAAATGAATTTGAAGGACGGGTTGATGAACACCGCCATTTCCTCTTCTCAATACGATATCTTTCTTCTTATTCACGATTGCCCTTTATTGCAGAATTGGAATCAGGAATATGGCACGGCTGGCATTACAAGACCGGTGCCTTGAATCCAAATCATTATCGTTTAATGTGTCTTTCAGCATTACTATGTGGTGCAGTGGGCTGGAACTGGTATATGCTCGTGAATCGTGATAACTGGTATATGAGTCCTATAAATGAATGGGGGATTGAAAGGTCTGAATTATTTCCGGTATTCAGGCAACTCGTTGAAATTTTTAAAAAGATCAGACCTGCAAACTTAAAAAGATGCTGTGATATAGGTGTGGCGATAGACTTTCTCCAGCAGGCAGTATGCAATAGACAGGAAGAGATTACTTCTGGACTGTATGCAGGTGGTCATTTTTTAAAGGCACTCTACCAGACCGGTATTGATTTTGAATTTTTTGACCTCAATTATACCGAGTGCAATAAGCCAGTCCTTTTCTATGCAGGAGAAGAATGGCTCAGTTATGAATACCAGCAGAAAATTCTGGAGTATATTAGAAATGGTGGACATTTTGTAATAATTGGCAAGCAGTTGATAAAAGACGATAATCTTCAGGAACAGAACATTATTGGTGTACCTTCTTTAGAAGGAATTATTGGCTATGAATTGAGCCCGAGAAGAATATCACTCCAGTTAGACGATAAAGAAATACTTACAAGATCACCATATATTTATTATTTCAGAGAGGTGCCTGGAAAACCGATAACCGCAAAATTCATTAATACCACGCCCTGGTTCACCAATCTACCTGAAGGTAGTACTTATATCATCGGTTATACACAGGAGATTGAAAAAGGAAGATTGACTTTCATCGGTGTAAAACCAGAACCTGAAATAATAATCAATCTATTAAAGGTACTCGGGGTAAATATCTATTGCCGGTGTGAAAAAGAGGATATCCATTCTGCATTATTTAAAGGCGATAAATGTTATTATCTCATTGCGGTCAATAATAATGACCAGCCAACCAGTGTCTGTTTTAATATCAATCTACAGATTGATGGTAGATATAGAGTCACCGACCTGATTTCTAAAAAGACTGATATTTTTGATTCAGGTCAACAGAATATCATCTTCTGGCATATCAATAAAAAGGATGGCATTGTCTTAGAAATCAAGGCCGAAGGAGAATGAATTGCTTTTTAAAAAAAGCAGATTAAAAAAGGTTATTGAAGATATAGGTGAGGTGGGCACTCTACTATGGCAGAAAGGCTGGGCAGAGCGGAATGCGGGTAATGTCTCGGTTGATGTTACAGAAATAATGGCAGGCATGGTTATATCAGAACAAAAAAAGAAAAAGATTGTGTTTAAAATACCAGATGAGATCCTTGCTGATCGTTTCTATCTGGTCACTGCGACCGGCGCGCGCCTCCGGGATACAAAAAAATTTCCTGAAGAGAATATATTGCTTGTGATGATCGATAAAAAATTGGATGGTTATTATATTCTAAATTATACGGATAGCCAGCGTCCTTCTACATCCGAATTTATAAGCCATCTTTTGATCTATGCTTTTTTATTAAGAAACAATAGAAAAGAAAGAGCAATCCTGCATACCCATCCCAATCATATCATTGCCCTGACACATATAAAAAAATATGCTAATGAAAAAAAATTCAATAAACTTATCTGGTCAATCCATCCTGAAGTTAAGGTGGTAATTCCTGAAGGCGCGGGATTTGTTCCTTATAGATGTCCAGGAACTGAAGAACTCGGTAATGAAACCATAAAAAGGTTGAAAAATCATCGGATTGTGATCTGGGAGAAGCATGGTTGTGTAGCAGTGGGAAAAGACCTTCTTGAAGCATTTGATTTGATTGACACAATCAATAAGTCTGCTGAATTATTCTTTATTTGTAAAAGTGCAGGCTTTGAGCCTGAAGGATTGTCAGATAGACAGATAAAAGGATTGATTAAAAACTTTAATTTAAGAAGCCATGTCTGATACCTATCTCTGTGTTGACCTCGGCGCAGGTAGTGGGAGGATTATTGCGGGTATATTTGATGAAAAAGACCGATTGAACATAAGAGAATTACATCGTTTTCCCAATAATACACTCCAGATGGCAGATGGACTGCACTGGGATATAGAAAATATGTATAACGAAATTTTAAAAGGATTATCAATCTGTGCGAAGGAAATAACATCGACACCAGATGCAATCGGAATCGATACCTGGGGTGTTGATTTTGGACTTCTTGATGAAAAAGGAAATCTGCTTGCACCACCATTTTCCTATCGCGACCCGAGGACCTCGGGGATGATAGAAAAATTCACAGAGATAATTCCGAGAAAAGAGATTTATCAGCGGACGGGCATCCAGTTTATGGAAATCAATACATTATATCAAATCTATTCCATGGTGTTGAATAAAAGCCCGATTCTAAAAAATGCACATACCCTTCTTTTTATTCCAGATATAATAAATTACTTTCTAACTGGGAAAAAATTATCTGAATTCACATTTGCAACAACTACCCAGATTTATAATATAAACAACAGAGAATGGGATGAAAAAATTATTGAAGCACTAGGTGTTAAACAGAATCTATTCCCGAAGGTCGTCAATCCTGGAACATATATCGGCACAATAAAGAAAGAAATTTCATTAAAGACTGGTTTGAATGACACTCCGGTGATCGAAGTCGCTTCCCATGATACTGCTTCAGCAATTGCTGCAATTCCAGTAATGGATAAAGATTTTATCTATATCAGTTCTGGAACCTGGTCGCTTTTTGGAATAGAGTCTGAATATCCGATAATAAATGATACAACATATACGCTTAACTTCACAAACGAAGGTGGTGTTGATGGAAGGATCTGCGTCTTAAAAAATATCATGGGCCTGGGAATACTACAGCATTGCAAAAAAATATGGGATAAAGAAAAGAAATACACTTATGATGAACTAATCAGACTTGCCCTGAATGAAAAAGGATTTGAGTCTTTAATCGATACCAATAATCCCAGATTTTTATATGGCAAAGACATGGTGCAGGAGATCATTCATTTCTGTAAAGATACCAATCAGAAGATTCCAGAAAATGTCGGAAAATTCGTCCGCTGTATCCTTGAAAGTCTTGCCTTTTCGTATCAGCAGGCACTGGATGAGGTCAGAAAAATAAGACCTAATAATTATTCTGCCATATACATAATCGGTGGTGGTGCCCTGAATTCATTACTATGTCAGTTTACGGCAAATGCAACAGGCCTCAGAGTATATGCGGGTCCTGTAGAAGCGACAGCAATCGGCAATATCCTCATCCAAGCAAAGACAAAAGGAAGAATAAAATCAATTGGACAGTTAAGGGAGATTGTAAAGAATTCATTTGCAATACAGCTCTACAATCCTGAGGCAACTACTGAATGGAATAGTTACAGGCAAAAATATCAGGAGATTGTAGCAAAAGGCAGGAACATAAAAAAAGGGATGAAATATGAAAAGAAAGATTATACAAGCATATAAATGTGCCCGGGAAAAGTATCAGAAGTTCGGAATTAATACTGACCTGGTTATCAAAAAAATTTCAAAGATGAGTTTATCAATACATTGCTGGCAGGGAGATGATGTACGTGGATTTGAAGTGCACGGTTCAGAACTTTCAGGTGGGATACAGGTAACAGGGAATTATCCAGGTCGGGCAAGGAATATTGATGAATTGCGTCAGGATATTGAAAAGGCATTGAGTTTGATTCCAGGAAGGCATCGTGTGAATCTCCATTCTATTTATGGTGATTTTAGCAATAAAAAGGTTGATAGAAACGAAATTGGCATTGAGCATTTTAAATCATGGGTTGACTGGGCAAAAGACAAGAAAATCGGGCTTGATTTCAATGCCACCCTATTTTCACATCCTTTTTCTATAGATGGTTTTACATTGAGCAGTAAAGATGAAAAAATAAGAAAGTTCTGGATTGAGCATGTTCAGTGTTGCCGGGAAATTGCTGCATATTTCGGCAAAGCCCTAAATAATCCATCAATCCATAATCTCTGGATACCGGATGGAATGAAGGATGTGTGTATTGACCGCATTGGTTATCGGAGTTTATTAAAAGACTCCCTCGATAAAATATTCTCAAAAAAATATCCCGAAAAATTTTTAAAAGATTCTTTAGAGCCCAAACTCTTTGGCATAGGCAGTGAATCATTTGTAACAGGCTCATTTGAATTCTATCTCAGTTACGCCTTAAAAAATAATTTGATGCTATGCCTTGACCTCGGACATTTCCATCCTACTGAATCCGTTGCAGACAAAATATCATCGCTCCTTTTATTTATGAAAGGGATTTTACTACATATTAGCAGGGGTGTGCGCTGGGACAGCGACCATATTCCTTTATTTGATGACACATTAAAAGAGTTATTTTCCGAAATAGTTAGATGTAATGGACTTTCAAAAACCCATATCGGGCTTGACTACTTTGATGCGACACTCAATCGGGTCGGTGCTCTGGTTTTAGGCGCACGTTCAGTCCAGAAGGCAATATTATATGCCCTGCTTGAACCAGTCAAAATATTAAAAAATTTTGAAGAGAAAAAAGATTATCTTGCCCGTCTTGGCACATATGAATCATTAAAGACAATGCCCTTCAGTGCAGTCTGGAATTATTTTTGTTTCATCTCTGATGTCCCATCAGACCCTGACTGGCTCCAGGAGATAAAAACTTACGATACGAAAATTTTGACCAGAAGAAAAAATTAATGGTCAAAAAAATCTATATTTACCTGATTTGTCAAAATAAAAAAGCAGGAAAATCTTAAAGTTTACATAATATCAATACAGAATACAAAGACTTAATTCCAATTGCTGCGGATGGTTCTTAATATACCAAACACCATAAACCACAGACCAAACTGGCAACCACGCCCAACAACCCCCAACCATATTTTAACTATTTTCTCAATCTGCTTTTTTTTACGTTCAGGGTAAAGACGCTCTGTTAACGCCCGATTCAAAACCTCAGTCCCACTATCCGGATGAACATTACCAATCTCATAAGGCACACTCCTTCTCACCTCTTCTTCTAATATCTGCTCGGTCCACCTCATCGCTCTATTCC
>JAOAFX010000046.1 GCA_026416055.1 Caldifarciminota bacterium | reverse complement strand
GTATAAGAGACAGGTGCTGGTCCATGCGGTTTGACGGCTGCTTATGAGCTCAGAAAACTGGGTTATCAGGTCACGGTTTTTGAAAAAGAAAAATATCCCGGTGGTGTTTTGAGCATGTATATACCAGAATTTCGTTTACCTCGTTCAATCGTGGAAGAAGAGATAAATCAGCTAAGAAAGGTGGGATTTGAAATTAAGACAGAAGTTGAGGTGGGTAAAGATATTGCACTGTCGGAGTTGATGACTAATTATGATGTGCTTTTTATATCAACTGGTGCTGGCAAGTCAGAAAAATTGAATATTGAAGGTGATGAATCAGTCCTTGCCGGGCTTGATGTATTATACAGGATAAAGCAAGGAGAATGTATCAAACTGGGCAGTGTTGCAGTTATCGGAGGAGGGAATACAGCATTTGATGTAGCACGAAGTCTTTTGCGCTGTGGTAATAGAGTGGCAATCTATTATCGCCGCGGGATAGAAGACATGCCTGCTGAAAAAGAGAACAAGATTGAAGCCGAAGAAGAAGGAATAAAAATTTATCCTTTCACCATGCCTGTGCGTATTCAGGGAAACAGAATAATAATGGCAAAAACCCGGGCGCCGGAAGGAAGAAAAGGAATGGTTGAAATAATTCCGAATTCGGAATTTGAGGTTGAAGTAAATAAAGTCATTGCTGCAATCGGGCAGGTTCCTGCTACAGATTTTCTCAGCGATTATATCACTCTTGATGAGCGAAAAAGAATCGTTGTGAGAGATGGCCGGGCAGGCAATTCAAAAATCTTTGCCGGTGGGGACGTGGTAAGAGGACCACAGACCCTTGCCCATGCAGTTGGTGATGGAAAGAGAATCGCCCGGAAGATAGATAGATTTCTCAGTGGCAGACTGTGGGAATTGAGTGAAGGGACTTATCACCCAAAGCCGAAACTCTGGCCGATTGTAAAAGGAGCGAAAATAAAAATTTCCCGCCGGGCGGTGGGCGAACGCATCCAGGATTTCAAATTAGTAGAGCAGATTCCCTCTGTTGAGGCTTTGAAGGATGAGGCAAGGCGATGTCTTGTCTGCCCGTTGAGGTACCGACCATGATAGATAAGAAGAATAAATTTGAATTGTTGCTCAGGCAAATTAAAAATATTGTAGAAAATCCAGTGGGGGCAGAGGAAAAATTGACAAAAATATGTAAGTTATTAAAAGACAGTGTTCCCTACTATAACTGGGTTGGATTTTATGTTGCTGATAATGAGAAAAGAGAATTGAATCTCGGTCCTTATATAGGTGAGCCTACCGAGCATACAAGAATTCCTTTTGGCCGGGGAATCTGCGGTCAGGCAGCAGAGCGGAGAGAAACCTTTGTTGTTCAGGATGTTTCAAAAGAGACAAACTATCTTGCCTGCAGCCTCAAGGTGAAATCAGAGATTGTGGTTCCGGTGTTTAAAGATGACAAAGTTGTTGCTGAGATTGATATTGATTCCCACGAACTGGCACCATTTACTGAAGAGGATAAGGAATTTCTGGAAAAATTGGCAGTTATTATAAAGGATTGTTTCGCTTAATTAACTTTCTTTAGAACTACCTCCCGGTACTCACAAAGCATTCCATCTTCAAGCACACCTATACCAATACCGCCTGAGCCAAAGGTTTCATCGTTGACTTCAAGAATTCTCTCGTCATCGATATAGCCAGATATCCGTGAACCTTTTACTCTAATTTTTAATACATACCACCTTTTTGGATCGGGCTCAAATAATGCCGAAGCAATCTCGATCCAATTTCCGTTAACGCATTTATACATATCTACCACACCCGCATCGCCATGAATCCCAAACCGGTACAAGTTATTTTCATCCTGTACCCGGAAAAAAATGTATGCTTTTAGCCAATCAACGAATGGATCCTCACTTCCCTGGATCCTGGTTTTTACTTCGAATATGTAATCTTTCCATTTTTTATTCTGTACTAAGGCAAAATGTTTTTGTCCTTTTGCTATGGCAATACCATTTTTAATTTCCCATGCACCACTGATTATTTTCCATTTTTCCATACCCTTTGTAAAATCATCATAAAAAAGATCGCCGGTCTCTGGCATAAGGCAGGTTTTAAAAGGAAATATTTTCTCAATAACTTTATTTTTTAAGATAACTTTTATTCTGATTTCGCCAGAGCCCCTTGTAGAAATGAAAATTGGTATTCTGCGCAGTTCATACTTATCGAGGAAGAGCTTCTCGGGTGTTTTTAAAAATCCATCGCCTTTTATAAACTGTCCTCCAAGATTGAATTCAACTGGATTTCCTGTATTATTGACAAAATAAAATAATACAGTATCTCCGACTACAGACTTGATGTATATATCTTCAACCGGGGCGCAGGAGATGATTTCGCATGCAGTATATGGAATTTTGGAAAGAACATTTTTGAATTTTCCCCTTCTCGTAAGGACAATGACTGAAGTCGCAAGATGGGCAGGAATTGAGAATGAAATTTTGTTTCTCCACCTTTTGAAAGGCAACCGGACAACACCCGGCCAGTCTCCAGAAAGGAGATAAAGATAATTTATTTTTGAGGCATCTGTAATGGTTATCATAACTGGAATATTAAATTCAAAAGGATGGTTCATTATAAATGATTTTTCAGGACTGACGACCACAACAACATAATTACTTTCTGGTGTCAAAAATATATTGGCAAGGCAATTTTCAGGAACAACTACTGGGTTATTCGTTAATACCCATCTCCTATTTTTAAGCAGTTCAAATACTCCGTGATACATCCGCTCAAGCATTTTACAAGCAGAATCACCATAGGTAATAGATGGGAATGCCCCGCACAGAAGTGCATATTTTAATTTTTTCTCAGTCATTCTGGGTGTAGAATCGTAAGGCAGGTATACCAGCGGACGGTTAATACAGAGGTATTGCAATCGAAATAGATTGATGATACCTCCTTCCGCCATTATTCCTTCAAGACCTTTACATACTTCGATTGAAGTTGGGCCATTGCCCCAAACTTCCTTTCCGTTTCTGTGAAAGATTTCGAATACTTGAGTATTGATTTTTTCGAGTGCGAAAGCGAGCATATATGCAGGTGTACCATCTATGGTTGTGTAGCCATCGCTGTGTGAAAAATCATAATTGTGATAATCCATGCGGTCGTAGAAAATTCCATCAATCGTCGGATATTTTTGTATCACTTTTTTTGCCTGTTCAACAATATACCTGCCCCACTCACTCTGCGGGTCAGGATTCATCAGGTTGCAAAACTTCCAGGCAGGTAGCGGGTTCCCATTTTTGCTCCGTGTAATATCTCGGGCGAAATATCTTTGGGCATATTGATGCCATGCCTCGTAAACCTGAAAATAAAGATAGACCCGGATACCAAATTTATGCCATAAATTAATCGATTCGTTTACTCTTTTATAACCATTTCTTATTGAACCCATTCCTCTTTCCCAGTTTTGTAGAGAAATTGCGTCAGTATCGAAAATAAGCCCCCATTCATCCATTTCTGGTGCATACAAGCCATAAAATGGAAAATAACAGTGAAATTCCATCCATGTTACCCCCCGATTTTTTACTTCTTTGATTCTTTTTTCAGCATCAAATACACTACCCTGATAGAACCAGCCATCGGTAATTTTAGACTCCATGCTTTTAGGAAAGAAATACTCCGGATATTTATTTAACAAAAAATCCAATGCCGGACGAAAATCATTTTCATGGGCGATGATATAGATGGTCGAGATTACTGTTCTATTAGAAATTATTCCCAGGTTATCCAGTGCAATAAAGATGGTATCCTTTTCTCGATAAACTGACAACTGGGGCTTTAAAGTTTCTACACCTACGATAATGCTTATGGCGAGGTTTTCTCGAGAATGAAAAAGAGTAACAATCGGGATGCAAAAATCTCTCCGATAAATTTTTACTTTTTTGAAATCTTCCCAGGCAATCTTCTTGCCGGTTCCATAATCGAAAATACAGTCTATATTATTTGTGACAGGCAAAGAAAATCTTAAGGATAGTGAATGAGTTTCGTCTACTTTTGAGGTAACTGAAACCTTCCAGCAAAGCGATATGGTATCCAGAATGTATTGATGTTCTATTTTTAATGCCTGTTCTTCTTTTTCAACACAGATGCTTTTTAATCGAGGAACTTTTTCAACTGACGATATTCGAATTATTCTTCCTTCTATTTTTTGGCCGGAAAGAAAGATTTCAAAATCGGGCGGACAAAATTTGTGGTTTTTCAAAAAAAAAGAAGAAATTTTGCCATTGTCTTTGGAAATAGAGATAGAAAAACGACGATTAACAAGATGCCAGTGATCCTTACTACTCTGGACTATGAACAATAAAAATATCAAAAGTGCCATGATCGGTGGAATGATTCATGAGGCATATTTGCGTGATATTATTTCAATCGTGGCAATTATTGCTGACCATATAAAGATATACTCATAGGTGGTGAGTGCACAATTGGAAAGTCCAATGACCATTAGCCCGAAGAGATTCAAAAGGGCAGTTAGGGCAAATATTTTTTCCTCCGCTATAGTTCCCTTTTTTAAAATAAAAAGGCATCTTTTTATGAACAATAACTGTATCATGCTCCAGATTATTAGTCCTATGATACCCATTTTCCACAAAATGTAGATATATGCATGATCGGGTGCAAGAAGTATAAAATGTCGATCCATAGATACAATTGACGCACCGAATCCCCTGCCAAAAAATAGGTGCCCATTGAGGTCTTCAAAGACCAGTCCAATCTCCCGCCACCTTATACGCCATGACAGGTCATAAGTGAATAATTCGGGATTTAAAAATATAAGGAACCGGGCGAATGCGGTTAAAAACAATTTTTGTTTAAAATAAAGGTCAAGAATAACATTGAGAACGATGAATACAAGCACTAATAATAGACTGACCAGTAATATCTTTTTTACATTTTTGATTAACCATCTCCTGCGCACATACAAAAAGATAATCAGAAGAATAATTAATGTTATAGTTATACTAAACCATAGAGAACGCTGTTGACTGAAAAATACGGCTACTAAAATAAATGGTAGAGATAAGCCTGCTAAAAATTTTCTCCAGCGTGGAGCACCAAAAATAAATATTCCACCAATATAAGGTATAGCAAACTGAGCAAGGTGGATATTCTTACCCACTATTCGAGTCAGAAATAACCCACCCAGTGATGCCAGTTTGGTGTATCCGTAAATGTATTCAAAAGATAGTAATAATGTAAATACCAGAAGCATATCGTATAGACGTTCGATGTGATTTTTCAAAGGAGAATATTGAAAAATGAAATAACCCAGGTACCAGAATTGTGCCATAAAATCCCATACACAATAAGATAACTTATAACCGTAGAAATATCCACGTGCTGCTGAAATGATTGATAAGACAAGGTGCGAGATTATGAAATAATCAAGTATCCGCAGATCGGCCCTTTCCTCTGTCTTAAGAAGGTAGGTTAGCCAGTAAACTAATAAAAGGATAAAAAGAGGAATAGCAATTTTCAAAGAGTAATAAACTGGGAATCCTGGAAAATAAGATAGATAGAGATATTCAACAGAAATAGTGATGTATGCAGTAAAAAAATAAAACATTCTTGGCACAGAAAACAGCGTATAGAAGAATAGTCCGGTAATCACGAGCACAGCAAGAATGAACCACAATCCCTTATAAGCAAAAAGGATTAAGAAAACTACTTGAATTGCAGCTGAGAGTAAAAACAAGGCCAGATTCTGAGAATATTCAATAGCTACTCTGCGATTTGCTAGAGCCCGGGTATTAATACTTTCAGATGACATAATTTTTAATATTCAAAATTTTTTAAAATTCTTTCTTAGTTCAATTCTTGCCTTTTCTTAGACGATTTTTTATTTTCAGAATATCTTCTTTGACAGCGCGGGTGAGATTAATAAACACGGTGTGCTTTTCCGGCTGGGTTTTTACTTCGTTTAGATACTCTAAAAAGAAGATTAAAGGAAAACTAAAAAAGAAACTTAAAAGAAAAGCGAATACCACGATATAGGTTCTTCGGGGAAAACTCTTTTTTTCAGGGGGTGATGCCCGGTCTAAAATTTGCACAGTCGGTGTATCTTTGGCTTCCATCATCTTTGCCTGTTCATACTGCTGCATCAGCAATTCATATATTGCCTCCTGCACCTTGAGGTTTCTTAATAACCGTGCGTACTCCAGAGTTACTTCAGGAAGATTAACGAGAGGAACGGAAAAACCGGCACCAAAACCATCTTTTGCTCCTTCTTTATCGCCAAATTCAATCTTTGAAAGTTGCCTCTTCAATTCCCTAAGTTCCTGTTCAATATTTGCTAAATAAGGGTTATTAACTCCACTTGCATAGATCACTGCACCTTTTTGGACTTCTCGAAGGATGATTTCACTTTTTAATTTGGCAATTGTTTCGATAACATTTTCAATTTCAGTGTTAAGATTAACAGTCCGGTGTGTTTTCTGGAAATTTCTCAATGCTTCTTCAGCCTGTGCAAGCGTATCCTCAACGCCTTTTAATCGTTGTTCTATGAAGACGCGATATTTTTTTCCGGTGGTCATCGTATTTTCTTTATTGAATCTGTCCAGTTCTTCAATAAAAGCATTGGCAATATCAGCCGCAAGAAATTTATTTTTGTATGTCACACTTACCGATATAATTCCTTCTGTAGATACTTTGATGCTGGTTATCCTGTCCAGTGCTTTGAAAGTATCGTGCATTGTTTTTGCTTTAAATTCCTTTTTTAGATTAAATCGCTCAATGATTCTACCACGCACCGTACTACTTTTCATTATTGCTACGAATATATCGGATTGTGTGGCACCTCCAGCAAGGATTCCCAATCTTGATAAACTCGCTGTTCCTGTTTGATACGCTAATGATGGCATTAAGCCAAACATAATATCTTGACTTGGATTGGGCGGGAGAATGCTTGCAGTGGCAGTATACTTATTAGGAATTAATAAACTGATAATAACCGCCAGAATCGTCACTAAAATTACGTTTCTAATTATGAAAGTTCGCCAATTTGTGAAATATTGAATGAGTTCGGAAAGTGTTATTCTTTTATATCCCATAGTTTAAAGTATAGTCAAAAAGGTCAAAAAGTCAATGGCACTTACTTTTTGCTTTCATTAAATGAGTAAATAATCTCTCACCAGCATGTTTCAAAGTCCATGCACTATGGACCCATTCTCTGCCTCTCTCCCCTAATTTTTTCTGTTTTTCTTCGTTACCCAGCAGCTCCTGGATTGCTTCAGCGAATGCAGCTTCATTCCGTTCGGTTAAGATACCAGTTTCATTATGAATAATACTTTCTCTTACTCCTCCTTCTCTAACTGCAACTACCGGGGTTTTGCATGCCATTGCTTCGAGCGGTACCAGGCCAAATGGTTCAAGATAAGGCGCATAAACAACTATTTTTGCCTGATTATAAAGTTCCAAGAGTTCCTTATTACTTATACTTTGTTTTATCTCAAAATCAACTTTTTTCTCCTGAGCTAAGTCAATCAGGATTTTCTTCCAAAAAATATCGACATTATTAGAAACGATTAAAAATCTGGGTCTGTTTTCGGCGGGGATAAGTGCCAGGGCTCTTATTATGAAATCATATCCTTTATGAAATGCACATTCTCCAACTGAAAGTACAAAGTTTTTTCGCACGCACTCTAAAGGTTTAAAAAAATCAGTTTCCACACCCGGATAGCACACAAAAGAATTTACCCCGTATAATCTCATAACAGTCTCATGGGTAAAGAAGGAGTTAGTCAGTATATAACGTGCAGATGCAGCATTTTCCCTGTCAATCTTCTCCAGGCGATTGCCTGCATACACCTGCCATCGTTTCCGGAGTCTTGCCAGAAATCTCTTCTCAACAATTTTAAACATGTTTCTTCTTAGAAGTTCAATTTCTGATTTACGTGATGGCTGGGCACAATAGTAAACTGCGGGTTTATCTATAAATTTTAGAAGGAAAGGTGAATTTGTGAAACGATCCTGGTCAATGTATACTACTTCATAATCTCCTCGTTCAATAAACTCAGCAATCTTTCTCTGTGTTTCCTCAATATCAGCGAGAGAGAATTTAATCGGTGGCAGATATAGAAAGAATGATTTAATAGTACCTGAGAATGTTTTTCTCACAGGAAATACGTTTATACTGTGCGCATAATCACTCAAAGGCAGAAATACTTCATCAGCAGTTGAAGGAACAAATACATCGATTCGATGTCCCTGCATGCTTAAATATTTGACAAATCCGTAAAGAGCCCTCTTTGCACCTCCTGAGGGGAGATTATGAAAAATTCCTATCTTCATTGCGATTTAAATATTGAAGATAAAGTAACGAACACAGTATTTTTTTCTTCAGGTTTCAGGAGCCAGAACCAAATTAATAAGAAAGAGGAGAATAGGAAGATGATTGAGATCAAAATTTTTATGGAAAAGATGTTCGTAAGCCGGACGAGTCCGAAAAAAAACACACCCAAGGCAATAAAAATGATGAGGCTTTTAAGAAAATTGTCTTCTAAGTATATTTCTGGTGAAAATCCAATCTCCCGTGATGCGTAGTAAAAGAGGAGTAGAGTTTCTATCGTTGAACGAATGGCAAAGATAATTGCTGCACCCGTTATTCCCCACCACCTCACAAAGAAATATGCACCCAACAAATTCGGTATAAGCTCAAACATATATAACTTGGTAACGATGTCAGGCCTTCCGATACCCTGTAAAAGACTTCCCGGGATTGGTGCAAGGATTGCAAAAATCGAGGTAAAAAGGAAAATTTGAAAAACAGTTGAGCTCTTCTGAGCAAATGTACTGCCAAGCCAGATCCGCAGGATATCACTACTCAAAATCAAAAAGATAAAAAGTATAGGTCCTGTTATTAATGAAAGATATTTGAGCGCTCTGGTATATAAATTTTTTAATTCATACTTTTCACCTTTTACGGCAATTTCACTAAACGCCGGGAACAGCGTCATTATTAGACTTGACGGAATTATCCACAGCCGTTCTACGATATCAAAGGGGGCAGTATAATAAGTGACAGCACCTATGTTGATGATTGAACCGATGACAAAGCGGTCAAAATATCTGATAATAGGTCCAATGAGATTGCCCACTGTTATCCACCAGCCAAAAGCGAATAGTCTGGGCAGTAAGTTAAAATTAACTTTCCTCTTCTTTTTTATATCCGGAAAGATTGTTATATTAAAAAAGAAAAGGATAAGCAGAATCGCTAATCTTGAAATGATTAATAACAAGACGATACCCGGGAGTGTGAGATGGAATAGACAGCCAAACAGAGGAAGCAAGAACTGAGAAGTTCCTGATAATATAATTACAATATTTACAAGGTCAAATCTCTGAAGGGCTTCAAGAACACCACGGAAAGGCGATGAAATGATCAATAATGGAATTGATAGGGAGATGATATAAAAAGTTGTCCTCGCTTCGGGTATTAGCTTATCAGGAATATTGAGTGCATTTTGAGTAAAAAGAGGATTGAGCATGAATGTAACAAATCCTACGATTATTCCAATAATCAGCTGAAAGCTTACCGATGTCCAGACCAATCCTGGAATTATTTCCAGTTCTTCTCTACCTAGAGCCTCGGCAGCATATTTTGTTGTTGAGCGTCCCAAGCCAAAATCGAAAATCATAAGATAGGTTAGAATCACCCATACTATTGACAATAATCCGAATCGCTCCGAACCCAGGGATTTTATTATATATGGAAGGACACAAATGCCAATGAGCAGAGGTAAAATATGCCCCAGGATGTTCAATAAGACATTGCGTGCAATGATGCTTTTTCTCACCATATTATTGATTATATTTAAAACTTCTATCTTTGCAAGGTTCATATCTTAGCTTAGAATCGCTTTCCGAAATTACTCTTGAAGTTCAGATTACTTTTATATATAATTAGTTGTGGCGCATTCCCTAAAGATTTTATTTCTTTGTCCCCGGTTACCCTATCCACCGATAAAGGGAGATTGCCTGCGTGCTTTTTATCAAATCAGAGAACTCGTCAAATATCACAAATTAACCCTGCTCACTTTTTCAGAAGTAGATGAGATAGGTGAAGATGCTAAAGTTTTAGAAAAGATGTGTGAAAAAGTTATTATAATAAAACACAAAAGGCGCGAGGCAGTTAAAAGCATGATATATCATCTTTTTACCAGCCTACCCATGCAGTGTGCTTATTATCAGTCTAAGGAAATGCAAAAACAACTGAGAGAGATTATCGCTAATAAAAAATTTGACGTCATACATATCCAGCTTATTCGGATGATGCCTTATATTATATCTTACCGGTCTCAATTTAATACCCCGGTTGTCTTAGATTTCGTAGATGCCCTTTCTTTAAATATGTATAAAAGATTATTGAGAGAAGAATTGCATCTGAAAATGTTCTTTTTTTACGAGTGGTATAAGACAAAAAAGTATGAATATCGGTTAAGACATTCATTTCAAAAGGCAATAGTTACATCTCCTTTTGATAGCAAGATTTTATCTTATGATGGGCGTCTGGAGATAATCCCTAATGGTGTGGATTTAAATTATTTTACTTATTATCCTGATGAATTCCATATACCAAATACAATAATTTTTTCAGGGAATATGAGCTACTTTCCCAATATTGATGCAGTGTTATTTTTTTATCACAATATTTTTCCAAAGATAAAGAAAGCAATTCCCGAAATCAAATTCAAAATTGTGGGAACAAATCCAGCGCCAAGTATTCTCAAGTTAAACTCATTTGACAGGGATATAATAATTACAGGATATGTCGATAACATTGCCGAGCACCTTGGTAAATCCGCAATTGCAATCGCACCCATGCTTTCAGGGTCTGGCATTCAAAACAAAATTCTTGAGGCAATGGCGGTAGGTACCCCAGTTGTGGCGACGAAACTCGCCACGAATGCGATAAGGGTAACTCCTGAAGAGAATATCCTGCTGGCAGATACTCCCGATGATTTTGCAGATTGTGTTATAAAACTTCTTAAAGATGGTAATTTATGGAGAAAAATAAGTTTAAATGCCCGTAAACTGGTAGAGAGAGAATATACCTGGGAGAAAATAGTTAAAAAACTTGAGACAGTTTATAAAAATGCCATCGGAATATAAAAACAATGAAGAAAAAAACTAAAGTTACGGTTGTTATAGTTAACTGGAATGGCGGTGAAGAAACTATTGCCTGTGTTAACTCGCTGCAGAAATGTACCTATTCGGATTTTGACCTTGTCATTGTAGATAATGGCTCAAGAGCGAAAGATGTTAAATTGCTTGAAGAGAGGTTCGGTCATATCGCAAGAATAATAAAAAATAACGTCAACCTCGGCTTTGCTGGTGGTGTTAATAAGGGAATTGAGGTTGCAATAAAAAACTGCTCAAAATATATACTGCTGTTAAATAATGATACAATCGTTTCTCCTGACTTTCTTGAGATTCTTGTAAATCACGCAGAAAAAGAACCTGAAATTGGAATCGTCACGCCAAAGATTAATTATTACTCTTCGCCTGGAATTATCTGGAGTGCTGGTGGTTTCATTAGCAAATTACGTGCATCAGGATTTTCTTATGGAGAAGGGAGAAATGACTCTGAATATGCCAGCAATCGGATAATTTCTTTTGCATCGGGATGCTGTATGCTGATAAAAGCAGAGGTCATCTCGCAAGTCGGTTTTTTTGATGAAAATTATTTTTTGTATGTTGAGGATGCTGACTTTTGCTATCGTGTTACAAGCAGTGGATACAAGATATTATATGCCGCAAGTAGCAAAATATTCCATAAGGTAAACAGAACGAGTAAAAAAGATGTAAGCAATTTGCCTCTGTATTACACCACTCGAAATAGATTGTATTTTGCGAAGAAATTTTTGAGTGAAATGTTTCTTATCTCATTATTTTATTTGATTTTGAGTTTGTTCCCCAAGTCTTTTATATGGGCGATAAGGGGCGAATTTAACAATCTGGTCGCAGTCCGCCTTGCCTTTCGCGACTTTTTAAAAAGAAAGTTTGGCAAGGCGAATTACTTTAAAAATTAGCAAAATGAACATTGGAATAGATGTAAGTGTTTTGGAAAAAGGTATTACAGGAATTGGAAGATATGTGTTGGGGATTCTGAAGTATCTACCTTTGATTGACATTAAAAACAAATACTTCCTGTTTTCCTACAAAAAGTTTTTTCCAGAGCAGGGTTTTTATAAATCAATCACTACCGGTCAATATTTACCTTCAAAATTATATGCTCCCTTCTGGCTTAATTTAATCCTGCCCCGCTATTTGATGAAATATAAAATTGAGTTGCTTTTCGCACCCAATAACCTCGCACCTGTTAAAATCTATAAAAAAGGTAGTTGGAAAAACGTCGTTACTGTTCACGATATTTCGCATCGAGCCCATTATTCATTTAAATCTTGGGTCTATCGTAATTACCTTGATTTTTTCCTTTTAAATGTTCTCCCCGGTTGTGAACGGATTATAACCGTTTCGGAATTCTCAAGAAGGGAACTGATAAATAACTATGGTATCCCCCCGCAGAAAATATCAGTGATATATGAATTTGCTTCAGAAATTTTCAAACCCCGAGAAATCAGTGCAGAAATGCGGAAACATTTAGCCAAAATTCTTTCTATTCCGGAAGAATTCATCCTTTATGTTGGAGTCATTGAGAATCGTAAGAACATACTGGGAATATTGCGGATTGGGGATATAATCCACTCGAGAGGATGCGATATAAAGATACTGTTAGTGGGCAGACCAGGTTTTGGCTTCCGCCAAATTATCAGGGAAATTTATAGCCGAGAAAATGTGATATATCGTACTCATGTGAATGATGAATACCTTCCTTATCTTTATAACATGGCTAAAATATTCTTATTTCCTTCGCTTTATGAAGGTTTTGGTTTACCACCACTGGAGGCGATGCAATCAGGTATCCCGGTCATTGCATCTGATGCTGCTTCACTTCCTGAAGTAATAGGCTATGGCGGAATTATGCACAAACCTTATGATTATGAGGGATTCGCAAATGATATAATAAGGCTCCTAAAAGATAACAATTTCTATACTCTGATGAGTAAAAGGGCAATCGCCCGGGCAAAAGAATTCAATCCCCAGGAAATAGTTAAATCGCTCGTTGGTCTCTTCAATGACTTGACATAAGAGATTTAGTGAATATAATTTAGTGACTTGAAAGGGGGTTTATTGAAATCTATTAAGATTGCTATTTTTATTCTATACCTCGGGATAACAACAACTCCGATCTATTCTGCACCACGGGTAGTGGTGGCAGAAATGATTGGTGATGAGAGCTGAGGCTCCTGTGCAGTTGCAAGCGGTACGCTTGCCCAGATTGCACGAGCCTATCCTGGCCGGGTGGTTGCAGTTGATGTCCATGACAGCCCGACTGATTCATTCTTCTTACCTGAAGCCTATAATAGAATACGCTATTACCCACCACCATTTTATGGAATGTATATCCATCCCTGGTTATGGATCGATGGGAATAAAAATGGTGGTTATGACCCTGCTCAGTGGGAGGCTAAAATTTTAGCCCGGATGAATAAACCAGCACCGGTGAGAATTCATCTTGATGGAGTATATTCACCAGGTAATAATTCGGGTACAATCTATGCCACCTTCAAAAATGACTCAATCGCTACAATTAATGGCAGGGTGATAATCGTCATCACCGAAGATAGTTTATTCTATCCTGCACCAAATGGCGCAACCTGGCATTCCAATGTTCCCAGAGATTATATTCCTACCCATAACGGGACCCTTGTTTCAATACCAGCAGGGGATTCGGTTACGATAACGATGCCTTTCACAACCCATCCAAACTGGAATAAATCTCACTGCAAGATTAAAACCTGGATTCAGAATGATGTCATGCAGCCGGACTCAACAAAAGAAATCTGGCAGGGTGCAATGGTAAATCTGCTTGAACTCGGAGTTGAAGAAGATTCCAGACAGACATTTGAAAAATTTAGTCTAAAGGTATTCCCTGTTCCCTGTTCGCGAAATAGTTCTGTCAAATTCAATTTTCACTGCCCGGTCGATTATACAATTTCGATTTATGACTGCACCGGAAAGATAATAAATAATATTTCGGATAAAACAAGCGAAGCAAGATGGAATTTGAAAGACAATCAAGGACACAAGGTAAAACCGGGAATCTATTTTTACCGGGTTGTGTCAAATACACTTACAACCACTGGAAAATTAGTAATTGTTGAATAAACAGGAGGTGTATCACTAAGAAACTTTTCGGGTAAAACTATGTTGAAGGAGGATGTTATGAGATTATTTATAACGACCTTTCTAATGGTTGGATTAATGAGCGCAGGCAACTGGCTCATCAATGGCGATTTTGAAGAAGCCTTGAGCACTGGATGGACATCAACACAGAGCGGTTCTTATATTTTTATTGATCGAGCAACAACTTATGAAACAGACCCTGACTATGAAGTTCGAGTGGAGAAAGGTGCAGGTAATGGATATGCGCGTCTCTCTCAGACGATAGATATTACGACACCGAGTGAATTTACTTTTTCAGCCAAGGCAAAGTTGTATGCCTATGATAATAATGCAGATACTCTTACCTGGGCGGCAGCAGCGATTAGAATAATTTACAGAAATTCTGCAGGAACCCTTTTAGGTGAAACAAGAATTTGCCGATTCACAACACCATGCCCCTGGCAGAATACATCGACTATTCACCTGATACTTGCGAATGACACACTCTGGAATAATTATTCATTCAATCTCCAGACCGAACTGGGAAATTTACCTGGAGTCAATCCGGCAAATGTCAAAAAAGTTGAAATCGCACTTTATGATACAACTGCACACACTTGTTGAGGGGCTTCACAACTGGCGAAGGTCTTCGCCGACGATGTAAAATTAAATTATACCGGAACTGGACTGTATCTTGCTTTTATCAAGTCAAAAGTTTATGATACTGGTGGTAATAACAATGGCAGATTAGACCCCGGTGAAACTGCAAATATCACAGCATTTCTCAAAAACATAGGTGGTGCAAATTTCACCAGTTTGAATTCTACACTCTCAACGACCAGTCCTTACATCACTATAACCGACAACACTGGTTATTTTGGGACAATTCTCATAGATAGTACCAAAGAGAATATCTCTGACCCTTATGTTGTTTCAGTCAGTGCTTCAACACCTCATGGACACAATGCCGAGTTTCGTCTGATAACGACACAGGGAAGTTTTGTTGATACATTTTTCTTTAATCTTGTTGTGGGAACTTACCACTATCTCGTGTGGAATCCTGACCGTACTCCTACCTCAGGACAGACGATACATAGTTTACTGACATCGCTTGGATACAGTGGATTACATTCCACAACCCTTCCTGTGACTGACCTGAATATGTATCGGGCAATCCTCGTTTGTGTTGGCATCTATCCAAATAATTACATTATCGGTGCTTCAAGTCAGGAGGCAACGGCACTTGTGAACTATCTCAATAGCGGTGGCAGACTCTATATCGAAGGTGGTGATGTCTGGTATTATGACCCAATGGTCGGTGGATATAATTTCTGTTCGCTTTTTGGCATAAGTGCAACTGCAGATGGCTCTTCTGATATGGGGCCAGTACAGGGACAACCAGGGACATTCACTAATCAAATGTATTTCAGTTATTCAGGTGAGAATAGTTATATGGACCATATAAGCCCCAGTGGAACTGGTGCATTTTTAATATTCAAAGATGCAGATAATCTCTATGATTGCGGTGTTGCCCGTGATGCCGGGATATATAGAACTGTAGGGGTTTCATTTGAACTCGGCTCACTCGTTGATGGTTCGGGTGTTTCAACACGCAGGGCATTACTCGATTCAATCCTCCATTTCTTTGGAATCTATCTGGTGTCGGTAGAAGAGAACAAACAGGAAGGACCAAAGCAAATATCCCTGCAAGTCAGTCCTAATCCATTCAGAAACAAACTGGATATTAGATACACGATACATGACACTGGATTGGATGAAAAGGCCCTTCTAATAATTGATGTTTCAGGTCGAGTTGTGAAGTCCTTTAATCCAGTATCAAGCATCCAGAATCAAGTATCCAGTATCCTCTGGGATGGAACTGACGAACTGGGTCGTAGGTTGCCTGCGGGTGTGTATTTTGTACATCTGGAAACCGACAATCAAAAATACATTGAGAAGGTAATAAAAATAGAGTAGTAGTAAGACAGGAAGGGAGTATAAAAACTCCCTTCCTGTTAATGTTAGGAATTAAGACTTAAGTATTTAAAATATAGAGAAAGGGGGTTTTGTGAAAAAGAATAGACTGCTCTGGATGATGTTTGTTCTTACCGCTGTTTGTTTTGCCCAGTGGCAGGCACTGGGACCGTATGGTGGAAATGTGCGATGTGTGGTTGTATCCCAGACTAATGATAATATTGTTTATGCTGGTTCAAATGCAAATCCTACAATCGTGGCAAAGTCAACAGATGGTGGCGCAAACTGGTTAACGATGGGTTCTATACCGAATCAGGCGTATTGTATGGCGATTGACCCAACGAATGATAATAAACTATATGCCGGAAGTGGACATATGATTTACCGCTCTACCGACGGAGGTGTAAACTGGCTATCAACAACCATGACAAATAAATATATCTATGGGATTGCAGTCCATCCGACAGCTCCATCAACGATATATGCCTCTGGTATGAGTTATACTGGAACAAGATGGGGACTAGCATTTTTCAAAAGCACTGATTCTGGTGTAAACTGGTCAACCACACTGATTGATACTTCAGGTTCATCAAACTATGGATACTGTCTTGCTGTTGACCGTCTTAATCCGAATACAATTTATGTTGGTGGCTATTCTTATATTTCTACTTATATACCGAGAGTTTATAAATCAACAAATGGCGGCACAAACTGGTTAGATGTATCTACAGATACTGTATTCCAGGGTGGGTATTATGTTTATTCTCTGGCAGTTCATCCAACAAATCCAAACATTATCTATGCAGGGACCTACTTGAAAGGCATAATGCGCTCAACGAATGGCGGAAGTTCATGGACAAGAGTCTCCACCAATTATTATAACTACAGTATGGCAACAAGCCCGGCATCACCGGATGTTGCGTACTCTGGTTGTTATGGTGAAGTTTATAAAACTACCAATGCCGGGTTGACCTGGACATCCACAAGTTCTGGTCTGAGTGGCTACTCTATCTATGGACTTGCTGTAAGTGCTCAAAATGCATCAATTGTATATGCAGGGAATAACAAAGGGATGTTCAAAACGACAACCGGCGGAACTTCCTGGGTAAGTATCAATAATAATCTCAATATGGGTCAAATCCTTTCTTTTGCCAACGCACCTTCTTCTCCTGCTACAATTTATACTTCATTTGCCGAAGTCGGCGTATATAAAACCACAAATTCAGGGACCGACTGGATTCAATTGCCAACACCGGTTAGTTGTGGTAATATCTGCGAATTTGCAGTTGCCTATAACAATCCGAATTTAATCTATGCATTAGAAGGAAGTGGTTGAGGGAATGCCGAGCTCTATAAGAGCACAGACGGCGGGTCCGTCTGGTCAAGCGCGCTTGATGCATATTATATAGATGGTGGTGCAATGGCAATTGATCCAAACAATAGTTCAGTGATTTATACAGGCGGTTATGTTTATAACGGGACAACTTATGTGATGGCGGTATCGAAATCAACCGATGGTGGTACCACCTGGGAAAGGGATACACTCACGAGTGATTATTGTATGTGTTATGCAATTGCTATTGACAGAAATAATTCTAATATTGTTTATGTCGGTGGTTATAATAATTATCTCTTCAAGACAACCAATGGCGG
>JAOAFX010000045.1:10939-18020 GCA_026416055.1 Caldifarciminota bacterium | reverse complement strand
GCCCATGGTCGTGCGATGGGGTAAATACGGTAAGTTCCTCGCCTGTTCAGGATTTCCAGAGTGCAAATACTCAGAAAATCTTGAAATTCAAACTACTGATAAAACATGCCCTAAATGTAGTAAGCAACTAGTCGTAAAAAAAGGAAAATTCGGAGAATTTCTTGCCTGTGGTGGCTATCCTGATTGTAAATATACCGAAAATCTTACCCATGAGATTCCCTGTCCAGTTTGTACTGGAACAATCCTGATCTATTCGAGTAAAAGAGGTAAGATATACAAATGTAAAGAATGCGGTTACAGTTCTTTTTATCCACCAATAGCACAAAAATGTCCACAATGTGGAATCGGTATGGTGTTAAAAAAAGATAAACCTTTTTGCAACAATTGTAAAAAATAATTTTTAATGAAACTGGGTTTCCATATCTCTATTGCGGGGGGATTTAAGAATGTATACAAGAGGGCTAAATCCGTGGGATGCCAGACCATCCAGATTTTTTCCCGGAATCCTCGCAGCTGGAAATACAAAAAAATAGATGAAGAAGATTCAGAAATTTTCAAAAAACAAATAAAGGAATATGAAATTGCGCCAGTCTTTATCCATCTCCCCTATATAAACAATCTTGGTTCAGCAGATGATATACTCTTTACCCGTTCTGTTGCTTCACTCATTGAAGACTTAAGAAGGGCAGAAAAACTTAATGCCCAGTATCTGATTACACATTGTGGTTCCAATCCCGACCTTGAAAAAGGTATCAAAAGGATGTCCATGGCATTGAATCAGGCATTGTCTGAAACAAATAACAAGATTATTATTCTAATTGAAAATACCGCTGGCAGTGGAAACGAATTTGGTTATAAATTTGAACACCTTCAGGATATCCTGAGCGAGCTAGATCCAAAAAGAACTGGAATTGTTCTTGATACAGCACATGCATTTGCTGGAGGTTATGATTTAAGAACTGAAAAAGGTGTGAATGAGACTATAAATAAATTAGAAAAGACAGTGGGAATTGAAAGAATTCATCTTGTACATTTAAATGACTCCCGCGTTAAACTGGGTTCAAGAAAAGACCGGCACTGGCATATAGGCCAAGGTGAAATCGGTAAAGGGCTGGAATTCATAGTCAACCATCCTGCTTTGAAACACCTCCCATTTATTATGGAAACCCCGCGTTCCGGTGTGAAAGATGACCTTATGAATATTGCCGCTGTAAGAAAAATGATAAGAAATTCTTGATTTTTGCAGAAAGATGATTATAATAATTTTAATTTAAGGAGGTTCTCGTGGCGCACGCTTATACTCCGGGACTTAAGGTGCTTGCTTATACTATCGTTGAGAAGCAGAGACGTCTACCTCTGCCCGGTGAGGTACTGGTCAAGGAAGGTGAAAAAGTCCGTGCTGAAGATATAGTGGCGAGGACATCTCTACCGGGTAATGTCCAGACAGTAAATGTGGCTGGGCTTCTGGGCATTTTGCCAGATGAGATAGAAGAGGCAATGCTGAAAAAGGCGGGTGATGAAGTACATAAAGACGAAATCATTGCCCAGAGCAAGGGATTTTTTGGATTATTCAAATCGACTGTGAGAAGCCCTATCACGGGCAAGGTAGAGAGCATTTCAAAAATTACCGGTCAGGTGATATTACGAGAACCACCCATTCCGGTCCAGGTCATGGCTTATATTGATGGTGAAGTGAATAAAGTCTTTCCCGGTGAAGGTGTGCTTATAAAGACCGAAGGCAGTTTTATCCAGGGGATATTTGGTATTGGTGGTGAGACTATTGGAGAGCTGGCGATAGCGGTAGATAAACCAGATGAAGTGCTTACCGAGCAAAATATCAACGAATCCTTCAGAAATAAGATAATAATCGGTGGTTCGCTTACAACATACGAAGCACTGCTCAAGGCACGCAACCATGGCGCCCGTGGCGTCATCGTCGGAGGCATTGAAGACCAGGATTTAAAAAAATTTATGGGTTATGATATTGGGGTGGCGATAACTGGTTCTGAAAAAGTGGGTCTTACGATAATCGTCACAGAAGGATTCGGTAAATTAAGAATGGCTGACCGGACATTCGATTTGCTCAAGTCCCTCGTCGGTAAGAAAGCATCAATAAACGGCGCAACACAAATCCGTGCTGGTGTGATGAGGCCTGAAGTTATCGTACCCCTTGAAGATGGTCGAAACAAAAAACTATCCCATATCTCAATGGGTTCAGGTTTAGAAGTAGGAATGGCAGTTAGAATCATACGTGAACCTTACTTCGGTATGATTGGACGCGTCGTGGATCTCCCCATTCCATTAGAACAAATTGAAACTGAATCAAAAGTGCGTATTCTTGAAGTACAACTTGAAGATGGTAAGAGAGTGAAATTACCCAGGGCAAATGTGGAAATAATAGAGGAATAGATGATACTCCTTCTGATTTCTGCCGCAGGAGTAGCGGGCTTGCTCATGCCGCCTTCAGCAAAAGGTCTTTTGACCTATTATTCAAGAACTGGTGGCAATGAAGCAATCTTTTACAATCCTTCCCTTTTCATTGCCAGTGAAGACAGATATGGTTTGAACTTTTCTTATGCTCATATTTATCATGGCATGAAAAATATGAATATGGGTATAGGAAAGAGATTCAACACCTTAAACCTCGGTATAAGCATCATGAATTTCGACTATGGAGATATTGAAGCCCGGCCAGATTATCCAACCAGAGATAGTACTGGATATTACACTGGTAACGACTTCTGTCTCGGCTTCCTTGTTTCACGGGATATCACAAAAAATGGTAGAATAGGTTTCAAAATCAAGTATATTTATGAAAACCTTTATGTTTATTCTGGTTCAACACTCGGTTTAGACCTTGCCCTTGCCTACATGAATGAAATTAGTGGATTGAGTGTTGGTGCCACAAATATCGGTGGTACCATTAAGATTGCAAATGAAGAAGTTAATCTGCCTGCCAAGTTGAGTGTTGGATATTACAGAATCTTGAAGAAATTTACCTTGAGCAGTGATATTCATTATTTAGTCAATATATCATCTTTTGAGTGCGCCCTGGCGGTTGAAGTAAAAGTCAGTGATTTATTTGACACGGGATTTTCAATAAACTATCGTGACGAGTTTTATCCAGGTTTTTACATCGCGCTTCAACCCGGTGCCTTACAAATCACATATGGAGCATCCTTTTATCCTTATAATCTCGGCATGGTAAATATAATCGGCATAGGAATCTCATTTTAAACGATTATGAACGGCGGAATTTACCTTGATTTTGAAAAACCGGTCATTGAACTTGAAAAAAAGATTGAGGAGTTGAAAAAACTGAGCGGTGTAGAAGATGAAATTGAAAGACTTCAACAGCAAGCCGAAAGACTGAAGAGGAAGATATTTTCCAATCTCACCCGCTGGCAGAGGGTTCAACTTGCCCGCCATCCAAAGCGACCGTATGCTTTAGACATTATAAACCTCATCACCGAAGATTTCATCGAACTACATGGTGACCGCAGGTTCGGCGATGATCCGGCAATAGTTGCTGGTCTGGCTAAAATCGATAAACATTCTATTGCCATTGTTGCACAACAAAAAGGCCGCGATACAAAAGAAAAAATAAAAAGAAATTTCGGCATGCCACACCCTGAAGGATATCGCAAGGCATTGAGAATAATGAAAATGGCTGAAAAATTTAATATACCGGTTCTGAGCATTGTCGATACCCCCGGTGCATATCCCGGGGTCGGTGCTGAAGAAAGAGGGCAGTTTGAAGCAATAGCCTATAATCTCTTTGAATGTACCCTGTTAAAAGTTCCTATCGTTGTTGTAATACTTGGTGAAGGTGGTTCAGGTGGTGCACTTGCCATTGCCCATGGTGATAAAATCCTGATGCTTGAAAACGCAATATATTCAGTAATTTCACCTGAAGGGTGTGCTTCAATACTCTGGCGTGATGCTTCGAAAAACAAAGATGCTGCCGAAGCATTAAAGTTAACGGCTCAGGATTTGCTAAAATTTGAGGTGATTGATGAGATAATACCTGAACCGATCGGTGGTGCCCATACCGACTATCAAAAAACTGCTGAAAATATCAAGTCAGTGGTGATGAAAAATTTCCGTGAACTGACTGCTCTGCCTGTCGATGAACTAATACAGAAACGAATTGAAAAATACCGAAAGATGGGGGTATATAAGGAATAATGGCACTGGAAGGAAATTTAGAAGATTTCGAATTGACAGATGTATTCCAGTTGATTCAGCTGGGTGCCAAGGATGGAAGTTTAAGAATTCAAACCCAGAATGATGTGGGTGTAGTATATTTCAAAGAAGGTATGGTTGTTCACGCAAGAACGAATAATCTTGTAGGTGAGCAAGCGATAGATACAATATTGCAATGGCGGAAGGGCAGGTTCGTATTCAAACCTGGAGAAGAGACACTGGAAAAGACTGTAGAACTTCCTATCCAGCAGGTCATCCTTGATGCAGCACGCCGGATTGATGAACTGAATAAAATACAGCGTCTCATCCCTTCTTTCGATATGATTCCCAAAATCGTTGAAGTTCCTGATGCTGGCATAGAAAAGATAAATCTGCGACCAGAAGAATGGAAAGTTCTTGCTTTTGTGGATGGTCATTTATCAATAAGGGAAATTTCTCAGCGCGTCAAACTTTCTGAATTTGAAACAGGAAGAATCCTTTATGGATTGATATCTTCTGGACTCGTGAAACTTATTCAGGGTGCCTCTGAAGAGACTAAAAAAACTGAACCACCGCCATCAACTCATGATAGCGATGATGAGAAAAAAGGTGGTATTTTCGGAATATTCAAGAAGAAATAAAACCAGATTTTTTCTTTATCTTAACAACACTACATTTTCGGTTTTCGTAGAATCCCATGTTATCAGATTAACACAATATATACCTGCTGGCAAAGAAAGGCCGTTCCCGTCAGTTCCATACCAGAAAAAGGTTGAGGTTTGATTCTGCGTAATTAAATTTAAGGATTTCACAACCCGACCCGAGACATCAAAAATCGCAAGGTTAAAATCCTGTTTCACTTTAACAGCATCCTGTATCAGGCATCTAATTTCCAGTTTGTTTTTGAATGGATTCGGAAAAACAGTCAGATGTGCATCCTTAAGTAAGCTCCCAACTACTTTTTCTGTTGTACTCACAATGTAAAAATTTAAATTTTTCTCCCAAAGTGCGCACAAAGACGGAGACAGTTCGCCTGTTGGTGGAAGGTTTCCAAGTGATACAGTCGTCCAGTACCGAACAGGCCATAGACTGTCTATATAATAAAAGCCATGTAGATTTGTAAAAGTAGAACAGGTTTTGTAGAACGACCATGGAGTCAGAATGCTGTCGATTGTTCTCACAACAATCTTTGCATCAGGAAACGGAACACTATTAAGATAGACATAACCCTTTAGCACACATCCTGGATAATCGTTATTCTCACTACCTAAAGTTGG
This sequence comes from Caldifarciminota bacterium, assembly GCA_026416055.1. GTDB lineage: Bacteria > Hydrothermota > Tepidihabitantia > SM23-42 > JAOAFX01 > JAOAFX01. Next base: position 12,558 of record JAOAFX010000045.1, on the reverse strand, counting down.
TGAGTAATCAATATACCAATCTATCAATTTCCTTGGATAGTTGTTCGATACTAATGAAAATATGAATCTTGCGGCTGAAGCACCTGATGGTGGGGCTAGAATCGGCGAATAAAGGGTTTCGGCATAAGAAATCTGGTCTATGAAGTAATCAGGGTGATAAACTTTCAAATAGCTCTCTTGGGATTAATATAAAAAGTTCCACTCAGAACTGATCGGTCAATCACCGTATATCCATATGGTGGATTGAAAATATTTGTATCAACATAAGCAGAACAGCCAGGGTATATACTCTTGTTCCAAAAAGTGGGATCGCCGAGCCATAATCTATTGGATGGAATTCAAACTTCTGGCCTGAAGTGGTATCGGTCTGGAATTCGTTGATTACACTGGTGATAAAAGGATTTGTGATAGCAACGATTGAGAAGAATAAATATAATGTTATCAATCTTCCCATGAGACCCCCTGGTATATTCTAATTGTAAAATTTAGAATCTCAAGGTTAAAAGTTAGTAACACTTCTACATCTAAACTATCCAGTCATAAGACCATTCATAGTCTATTTATCTACGGAAAATAATATCACGACGGATATTTTTATATTTTGAAAGTAATTAGGACTGTGATAGAATCCAATTAAATGTAAAATTTATATAATTGCAATGGTTTCTTTGTGATTGACGGAAAGGTAAAATCGGATATAATTCAGTTGAGCAAGGAGGTAAATTGGAAAATCTATTAGAAAAAGTCAGGAATCTGACAGAACGGATTGAAAAAAATAATCATTGGCGTCAGAGGGAATGTGTCAATTTAATTCCTTCTGAGACAACGCCGAGTTTACTGGTAAAACTTTGTGAAATCTGTGACCCTTCGGGCAGGTATGCTGAACACAGAACGATTAAAGGTGAGGAAGTATATTTTTATCAGGGGACAGATTTTATCCGGGATGTTGAAGAAGAATTAAGAAGAGAAATGGCTGATTATTTTGGCTGTCCGAGCATCGAATTGAGACCGATTAGCGGACAGATGGCAAATGAGGTGATATTCAAGGCAATGGTGAAATTTGTCAATCGCGACCGCAAGCCTGGTGAACCACTCCGACGTCTAAAATTGGTGATGAATAATGATTTAAATAAGGGTGGGCATTTGAGTTCCCAGCCAATGGGGGCTCTATTCAACTATGTAGAAGAAGACCCAGCAGCCGGCAGAGAAAACGTGATAAACTTTCCTGTGAAAAACGATTGCTTGCATAAGGCTGACCTGGATAGAATTTACGAAATTCTAAAAAAAGAAAAACCAGAATTGATAGTATTCGGGAAAAGTATGTTTTTGCACAAAGAACCAGTCGAATTTGTTTATAATATTGTCAAAGACTGGAACCCCAGACCAATTTTGATGTATGACATGGCACATGTGCTCGGATTATACGGAGCTTTTCAGGAACCATTCAAGGAAGGTGCCGATATTGTTACAGGCAGCACTCATAAAACATTTTTTGGACCCCAGCGTGGTGTCATTGCTTCCACCATAACTAAGGATTCGCCATTCTCCAAACTCTGGGTTGAAATCAAGAGTCGGGCTTTTCCGGGTTCCACGAGCAATCACCATCTCGGTACTCTCCT
>JAOAFX010000045.1:0-10929 GCA_026416055.1 Caldifarciminota bacterium | reverse complement strand
CTCCTCGCTTTACTGATGGCAACATATGAGATGAATGCCTTCAAAAAAGAATACCAGGGCCAGGTGATAAAAAATGCCAGGGCATTTGCCCGCGCTTTAAAAGACTGTGGAATTGATGTAGAAGGTGATGAAAAAGAAGGCTACACTGAAACCCATCAGGTGGTGATCAGGGTAAAAAAATATGGCAGTGGAAATGAGCTGGCACGCAGGCTTGAGGACAATAATATCATCACCAATTATCAGGCTTTACCTGATGATGAAAGTTTTCTTAATGCAAGTGGTATCAGAATGGGTGTTCAGGAAATGACAAGATTCGGAATGAAAGAGAAGGATTTTGGCATGCTTGCCCAGTATATCGCCGATGTTATTATAAAAAATATAAATGTAAAAGAAGAAATCAAAAAATTCCGGAGCCAATTTCTGAAAATGGAATACTGCTTATCCCCTGATGAAGCAATACCACTTGCAGCAAAAATCTTCTCAAGTATCTTTCCGGATGTCGATTATTACAAAAGATTTGTAGAAAATCTCGAAAAACTGATTGCCTGATCAACAAGCATATGAACATATTGGCAACAAAGACTGGAAGAATCCTTACTACCAGAGGTTTAACCCTGAGCGTTTGTGAATCCTGTACCGGTGGTATGCTTGGAAGTGTTATCACGGGCATACCAGGGAGTTCAAACTATTTTATAGGTGGAATCATCGCGTATTCAAATGAAATGAAAATCAAGTTTGCAGGGGTAAAATCAGAGACAATAAAAAAATACGGTGCAGTAAGTAAACAGACAGCACGGGAAATGGCATTGGGTACAAAGGAACTTACCGGTTCTGATATCTCCATCGCAATAACCGGCATTGCCGGACCAGGGGGTGGCACTAAAGTAAAACCCGTTGGTCTCGTCTATATTGCAATTGCAATAGACAATAAAATAATCGTTGTCCGGAATCTATTTAAAGGAAGCCGTCAGGAAATAAGAAAAAGGGCATGTGAGTGTGCACTGAAATTATTGATTGAGCATCTGGGCAGAAAAAAATGAGAACATTTATTGCTGTGGAAATTCCAGAAAAATACCGCAGAGTTATATGGAAATTGATTGAAGAACATAAAGACAAAAATCTGCCAGTGAAATGGGTAGAATTTGAGAATCTCCATATTACTTTAAAATTCATCGGTGAAATAGATGAAAAAAAACTTGATTCAATCTTCTCTGTTCTGTCAGAGGTAAGTAACAAGACAAAAAGATTCTCAATCAGTCTGAAAAACATTGGATGTTTCCCGGGAATTAGAAATCCCCGTGTGCTATGGATAGGTATTGGCGAGGGTGCAGAAGAACTGATTAGACTTGCGTTAGAGATTGAAAATAGTCTTGTCCGGCTCGGTATTAAAAAAGAAGAAAAAAAATTCCATCCTCACCTGACAATCGGCAGGGTAAAAACTTTCTGTAATGTTGAAAATTTCCTTAATCAATCCATACAGACTGACAAATTTGAAATAAATGAGTTTGTGCTGTTTAAATCGACACTTACACCATCAGGACCAATTTATGGAAGATTAAAGACTTTTACCTTAGTCTGAAGGTCTCTCCGGCACCACCCTTATTCCTCTTTTTGAACCCGGGGTGTTATCAAAAATCTCAATAATGTAAAATAAAAGGAGCGGGAATGTCCTGGGAAATTTGCCATGCATATATTCGTGGGCGAGGTTTACATATCTCAAAAGTTTTTTTTCAGAAGGCAATGCAGTATCATCATCCGGATGGACAATCCGGGCAATCGTTCTTAACTCATAAGTGGGTATGTCAAGAAAGACTATCGTTGCCACTGGATTTTCCATTATATTAAGAAAGGTGTGAGTCTCAAATTCACGGGTGGTGTATAATTCAAGGGATGTCTGCTTGCGCCAGTCAAAAAATTCTGGTTTTTCATAAATGGATTTTAAAACATCCATCTTCTCCGGTAATTTTTTCTCAAAGGTACTCTGTAAAAGTTCAATCGCTTCATCTAATTTATCATCCTTTGGCGCCAGTCCGGTTCCCTTCACGGCATTGTTGAGGGAAAAACGGGAATCAAATCTGTTCAGACCATAAGTCGCCACAACACCGGAATGAGGACCACCAAGTTCAGGCATCTTACCAGATTTAATACGCTCAATGAATTCAATTCTTCTTTTCAAATTCCATTCAATGAATTCACTATTACATTCCACAAGGCTGTATGTCTGCCATTTTCCTTCAATCCGGGCACGGATTCTACCCTCTGGGTATTTTGTTAGATCCACAGTCTTTTGAACAAATTTATCTCCAATCCAGAAATTCTTTTTTGAATGTTCCAATTTACCACCCCACAAAAATCCTGTCAGACTCCTAAGGGGAAAAATACTGCTTATGGCAATTCCGATTGTCTTTAAAAAACTCCTCCTTGTCACGTATCCTCCTTTTTTGTTCTCATCATCTCCAGAAACTCTTTCACAATATTCGGGTCAAGTCGCGTTCCGCTGAAAGACTCAATCGTCATTAATGCTCCTTCCCTGGAATATGGTTTACGGTAAGAGCGAACCGTGGTCATCGCATCATAAACATCACATACCGCCAGAACCCTTGATTCCAGAGGTATCTCTTCACCCTTCAAGCCTTCAGGATAACCGGTTCCATCATAATTTTCATGGTGATGTTTTATTATAGGCACAACCTCTTTCAAACCCTCTATCTGTTCAAGCATTCTTGCTCCCTCAACCGGGTGGCGCTTAATCTCAGAAAATTCAAATTCATCAAGCGTCCCTGGCTTGTTTAAGATCGACTCACTAATTCCTATTTTACCAATATCGTGTAAAAGACCAGCCCAGTAAAGAAGTTTTTTCTTACCATCAGTCAGTCCGATCCGGTCGGCGAGCTTTATCGCCAGTTCTGTGACTCTTTCTGAATGCCCCCTTGTATATGAGTCTTTGACCTCCATTGCCAGAACGAGTGCCCTTATCGTTTCTGAATAACTCTTCTCAATCTTCTCATATAAAATTGCATTTTCAAGGAAAACTGCAATCCTGTGGGCGATGTCATCGAGTAAATCCAGAGTCATCAAATCGAACCGGTCTTTGACCTTACTCTGAAAATCGATGACTCCCAGCAACTTTGTTCCGGACACAAGTGGAATAGCAACTTCTGATTTTATCCCTTCAATCGCCGGAACATATCTTTCATCTTTCTCCACATCAGGAACATAAACCAGTTTTTTGGTCTGCATTGCTGCACCGACAATGCCCCTGAAGAACGGAACGGTTTCAAAACCTGATTTTATTTTGGCACCCGGTGAAATTGCCCTGATTACAAGTTTTTCTTCATTTTCATCGGGGAGAAGTATTGTGGTTATTAGATTACCCAGGGCGCTATCAATCAGTTGCACCGCAGTGGCTAAAAGTTCCTCTTTGCTCAAGATACTGCTGATATGGTACTCAATCTGGTAAAGCAATGTCAAATCGTTGATTGCCCGATTTAATTGCTCAAACAGCCGCGCATTGTAAATTGCGATAGCAGATTGGGCACTCATCAATTTCAAAAAACGAACCACCCTACTGGTGAATATATTCTTTTTATACCTATCCCAGCATAAAACCACACCAAGGAAGTTATTCCTTACCAGAAGAGGCAGGGCAACGAATGAAGCAACATCCATCGCCGGTGAAAGTTTGTTCCGATCAAATGATTTGATATATTTTCTATATTCAGAAGTCAGCATAACATGCCGGCGCCTGTATATCTCTGAAAACACCCTGGAGCTGTGGAGATTTATAACCGGGTGTGTAATCAGCCTCTTTCCTTCATGGATGAAAAAGACTGTTTTGAAATTTTGTTTATCCGGCTCATACAAATCTATCCTCAAATTTTTAACCCTGACAATCCTCTTCACCTGTTCATACATCTTATTATAGAGCCTTTCTGGATTCAATTCTGTAGCGACTATTTTATTTATCTCATCTAACATCTTCAGGCCTGTTACTTCACCAGTCATCTTTTTCAAAGCCACATAATTATGCAAGAATGCTTTTAGAAAATATAGCCTTTCCTCTATAGTAGATAACCTTTTTAAACTTAAGACCTTTTTGGAAAAATGAATAAATAAAAACCCCACGGGATTTCGTTTTATTGTAAACGGTATTAAAAGGACTTCACCCCGGTTGTTTGAGAGAAATTTAAAGTTTTTTTGTTTTGATAATAATAAAGGTGTTTTTCTTCTAATTACCGCAACGGGTACATCGTCCCCCAATCTCAAAGTTTTTACTTTCCGCATGCAGGCATCGCTACCGAAGTGGCTCAAAGTATGAAATACTTTCGTATCCCTGTCATAAACATAGATACTCAGGCAGTGGACTTTTATTTCTTTCTGGAATGAACGAGCAAATTCATTGAGATATTGCAGGACACTTTTTAATGATGTCCTCTGAAAATTCATCGGGCTATTATACCTAACCATACTTAAATGTCAATATTAAAAGATTGATAATCAATCGTTGACATATTTTCTTTCTTAGATATAATTTGCTTCGCTAACGGGAGTTTGAAAGGAGGTTTACAATGCGATTGATTCTCTCCCTGATGCTCATTCTACCGGTTATATTGTCCGGTAGAATAATCTATGGTGGTCCAGGAGACCGCATATCGGGTTTTGCACCGGGCGATACGCTGGTGTGTACACTAAAGGTAACAGTTAAAGTGCCGGCAAGGATAGGTTTGTATGTACTTGGTAATACTGAATTTGATTTAAGTAATCCAATTTTAACATATCCACCGGCTGTATTCCCCGGTTACTATAACCCGACATCTGTTCAGGGCACAAATAATGACGGCATCAATCTCCAGGTATTCTCAAACTCTCCAACAATGACCTGGCATCTTGAAACCCGTGGTAGTGGTAATTTTACAACTACCGTTGCGCTTGACCAGTTGTACTATGCACCTAATGGAGAACCTGATCCGCAAGATGGACAAGATCCACCCGGCGGGAACTGGCGTAGTTTTACGACTACCTTTGTTGAGATTGCAAATGGTGGCAAGACCAATGGATGGATTCCTCATGACCAGGATTATATCTTCCAGGCAGAAGAAGACGATGAGCCCACGCCTGCAGCAGGTGCAACTACCACAATATATTATCGTCTGTATGCCCAGTAGGAGATAGATCTTCCTGGACATCTTCTGTATATCCTGTAAAACTTTTTAGGGAGGCTGATGAAGATATGGTTAAAAATATTTATCATATCGTTATCAGCCTCCCTTCTCTTTTCCCAGACAAGGATACGAATGGAACTCGATGTGAATATAGAATTCGACCTCTCACTCATGCTTTATCCACCCCCGCGCTATCCAGCCTATTACTATCCCAACATCGCCTCTCCAGCCAATCCCCAGGGAATCTATCTAATAATAGGTTACCAGCGCATTGGCCCGAGCCATTCAGTCTCAACGCTTTATCTTTCAACAAGAGGTAGTGGAGACTTCTGTCCATCCATCTCCCTCGGGCAATTATATTTCGCACCAGATGGTGAACCCATGCCACCCCCTGGACAGGATCCTCCGGGTGGAAACTGGCGATCTTTTTCCATTTTTTACCAGGAAATAGAACAGATACGCGTTTACGGTCCGGGCTTTGATAGAATTCCCCGCCCCCAAGATTTTATCTTTAAGGCTGAAGCGAATGATGAACCAGGAATTTATACCATCACATTATATTACCGGCTTTTTGGTCTATAGTCACATATTAAAATACGAAGATGTTTGGATGGTTAAATAAAGTTATCGCTACTGCTATCATCTATATAGCGTTTGCTGAGACAGGCTGGTCTTTCCTGAGCTATACCATCACACCAGCAAGGATTGATAAGGCACTGTTCAGTATAGAAGAAATAACCGAAGTCTTTGAAGTCCAGAACCTGTCCAATGACACTCTGAGGATAAGATTGATTTTTGAATCCTTTGAGATTGATGAGGATGGAAAAACGATTTTTTTATCCCCTGAGAAAATAAAGAATTCTATTGCCCATCATTCAATTGTAAACCCTGAAGAATTTTTAATTCCACCACAATCAAGGGAATTTGTTCGTTTGACATTTCGCATGCCTGATGATACAATACCGGAATATTATGGCATGCTCATATTCAAATCCCAGCCCATCCCATCAACATACCAGCCAATGATTCAGGTCGTGGGCGAGATCGGTATTCCAATTTATTACTATAAAACACATCTTGCGCTCAAAGATGCGGAGATTGAAGATCTTAATGTCGCAGACGACAGCGTGTATGCTCATGTAAAAAATAAAGGGAATATACATCTACGCATGTTTGGTGAATTGTTAATTATGACTCTCGATGAAAAGATTATAGCCCGGGACTCAATATCTGAATTCGTGGTCTTTCCTGGTAAAACAAGAAGATTGAAAGTGCCTTTGAAAGAAGTCCTCCTGGATGGTGAATACCTCCTCAGAATAAGGCTTGACTATGGTGGAATGAAGATAATTGAAGGAGAGCGGCGCCTCAAGATCAAAAAATTCTAAAACAAAAATCAAAACCTTGCTATTTATATGATAATCATATTTTTTATTATTACTGTCTCACGTTTGAATACATCCTTCTATTCATACCAGAAACTGGGTGCCTACGCCATCAACGACTTATACATCGGATACCTCTTTTCAAAATATGAACTCAATTTCACCTTTGAAAAAAGACCCGACGATTATGGAATTAAAAGTCTAAGCATAGGAATAGATTCGGTCTTTGGTAACAACCGGCTAATTCTGGGAGAGAAATATTATAATATCAATGGTCCTCTCAGTGCAACCCTACCGCTATGGGGCGCCATCATTATAAACAGGAATTTTAATTTATTTTTCGGAAAAAGCAAAGATTATACCACATCATTACCACCGGCGTTTACTCAGAATAATTATACATTCGGCTTTAAGTTATTTAAAAACCTCTCATTTAAATTCCCGGTGGAGCTCATCTTCTTAAAAAAGAGCGATGCCATGGGCATCGTTAAAAATAATAATTATCTTGGAGCAAATACGGGTATAAAATTCTCTGATAAGTTTCAAACCCAGGGTCAATGGGCTCTGAACTTGAGTGAATTCGGTCTTGGCAGTGCCCTGGCAATCAAAGCAACTTTTACCGAACAGAAATACGGGACTGACTGTTCTTTCCGTAAGGTTTTCAAAAATTTCGTTTCACCATCAAACCTTTTATCAGAGTCTATCAACTGGTTTCAAGTAAATAATTATTTAAAGCCATTAACCTATTTTTCTATCACCCAAAATCTCACCTACTCCAGTTTATACGACCTGAACACCGGATTGAATTTTGTCTTAAATAAACATCCACTTCCTGATCTAGGATATGGTCTTGGTTTTTCATTCAAAAGTAACATCCTCGCACAGCACTTTCATGCTGGATATAGATTCAAAGAATTCTCGATAGATGCAGGATATGACTGGTCAGTGCATGATAAATCAACTCGCTTCAGGATGACCCAGGATATAAAAAATTTTCAAGCGTGGATGCAAATCCAGATAAAAAATGACAATATCTATCAACTGGGCTGTTCTTTTTTCCTCTCACCGGATATAAAAATGAAAACATTTTTAAATATCATGAAACAGCAGGATTTTAAAAATATGAACACCGGCATCGATTTATCATTAAAACTTTTAAGAAACCTCAGCCTCAATACCTCCTATGAGTTGATTAAATATGATAAGAGTGTACAACATACTCTCTCTTTAAATGTGAGCAATACATTTTTGTTTGAAGAGACTGGCTTCAGTTTTATAACCGGCAGGGTATTTATGGATATCAACAACAACGGGATATTTGATACCGGAGATGAAGTGATACCGGGGATTGAGGTACTTCTCAATGGCAGAGAGTCCACAAAGACCGATAAGAATGGTAATTACCGATTTTCATTTGTGCCACCCGGAGACCATACTTTAAGTGTAAAATTCGGCTGTATACCGGCTGAGTTTGGGACAGAGAAAAGAAAAGAAAAAATCACCACTCGTTTTCTTACCAGGCAGAGGTTAGATTTTCCCATGGGCAAACTCGGATTTATTGAGGGTGCTGTATTTTATGACGACAACAAAAACAACCATCTTGACCCAGATGAGAAAGGCATACCGAATGTTGTCCTCGGGCTGAATGGATTTCTCACAACCTCGGATGAGCAAGGCAGATTCCGATTTGCCAATCTTATAAGCGGGACATACATCCTTGATGTAAAGATTCTTCCGCAAGAAACATATTTGGCCAGCACCGATTTGGTCTACATCCACATAAAGCCGGGCGAAGGATTCAAGGATTTCAACATTCCAGTTTTAAAAAGAGAGCGAGCAACCGAGAAAAAGATATTCAAGGAACCACAGATAATCAAACCAAAAAAATTAAAAAGCCCCTGAAAAAAGTTGAAATACCCAAAACCAGTGAAGCAGAAATTGAAAGAATATTTAAAAATGGTGTTGACCATTTCATCAATCGACGTTATGACGATGCCCTGAAGGCATTTGAACAGGTTCTCATCCTCGACCCTGAACATAAAAGGGCTCAAGAATACAAAAAAAGAACCCTTTCAAGGCTTGAAATACTAGAAAAATAATCACCAGATTAACCAGTCCCGTTTATTCTGCCATTCTGTTCGACATCTGCCCTTAACAGAACACATTCAATAAAAAAACTCTTGAAATTCTGTATGTTTTCAGGCACGGAATTTGCCTTTATTTTTTATGGGAGAAAGTATGAAGTGGTTTATGATAATCATGATTTTGTTTGGTACACTCTTTGGAGACAAAATGTGTAATAAAGATTTTAAAGGGAGGTATATAAGTTCCAGGGAAATTCAGGCATCTATTCAGGTCAAAATTATAATTCCGGACAGAAAAAATACAGATACACAGGATTCGTCTCACCAAAAAAAGTTAAATAAAGATCCACAACAAAAATCACATTCAGAAAAACATTGATAATTTATTCCATTCAATCATTCGAGACATAAATTTGGAGCAACCAATACCCTATCATCTCTGTGGTTCAATTATCACTTTTAAGGAACGATCTGCCTTTTCGACAAGTTCAAAACCTTTTTTTATATCGTTTAGACCCAGCCGATGGGTGATCATATCGGTAACATATATCTTTTTAGTCTTCAATAACTCGATTGCCTCAATTATATCCGGTTCAACTGCTGCATAAGAGAAAACAATCTTTACACCTTTAAAATAAAGGTCAAACAGGGGCAGCGGAATGCGGATATCTGGTGCGGTGGGTGCGAATAATAAAAGTGTACCGGCTCGGTCAACAGCAGCAAATGCTTGTTCAAAGGCAACCAGTGCAGTCGTGTTTACAATCACCACATCTGCCAGATAACCGTCATTAATCTCTTTAACCCTTTCTGAAACATTATCACTTGCGTGAATAACCTCAGCACCACATCTTCTGGCAAAATCGAGTCTGTATTCACTTATATCTGTAGCAATAATCTTTCTAATTCCATTGCTGCTCAGTAGTTTTATGTGTAAAATACCGGCAATACCCGAGCCGATTACCAGCACAGTATCATCTTTTTTTATCCCCGCAAACCGTTGACCCCTTATCACACAACCGAGTGGCTCAATAAATGTCCCTTCTTCATAAGAAACTTCATCGGGTAACAAAAATGTACCAAATTTCACATTTATTTCTGGAACCCGCAGGTATTCTGAAAAACCTCCGGGGTCGAAATTGGTTTTTTTTAGCGTCTCGCAGACCGTATGGTAGCCTTTTTTACAATACTTGCATTCATTACAGGGTACATGGTGTGAGACAAATACCCGGTCTCCTGCCTTAAAATTTTTAACATTTTTTCCAGTCCTGACCACTTCACCGGAAATCTCGTGACCCAGAACCCTGGGTGCGCTCTTTATTCTATACCATTCCATTACATCACTTCCGCATATACCACTGGCAACGACTTTAACAAGAAGCTCATCGTCACCGATCTGAGGAATCGGTTTCTCCTCAATCCTTATATCTCGATTGTTGTAATAGACAGCAACACGCATCAGAAATAAAAATTATTTTTCTTTCTTTTTCTTTTTGAATATCTCATATGCCTCTTCTACACTTGCATTTTTATGTACCACTGCCCTGACCGCCTGTATCATCGCTACCGGATCTTCAGACTGGAAGATATTTCTGCCCATATCAACCCCTGCTGCACCCTTTTGAACAGCATTATAAGCCAATTGTAGTGCTTCCTTTTCTGGTATCTTTTTGCCACCCGCAATTACTACAGGTACCGGACAGGTCTCTACAACCTTTTCAAATTCTTCACAATAGTAAGTCTTTACAAAATGGGCACCGAGTTCCGCAGCAATCCGGCAACAGAGACTCAGGTATTTTGCATCCCTCTCCATCTCACGACCAACAGCAGTTACCGCCAGAACCGCAATGCCGTATTCTTCTGCCTGATTTACAAGTTCGGAAAGTGCAAGGAGGGTCTCTTTTTCATGTTCAGAACCGACAAATATCGATAATGCAACAGCACAGGCATTTAACCTTACTGCTTCTTTTATTGAAGTAGTGATACCTTCGTTCGATAAATCTTTAGAAAGTATGCTCGTACCACCTGAAACCCGGAGCACAATAGGAATATCAAAATCCGGTGGAACCGATGTTCTCAAAACCCCCCTTGTGAGCATCAGGGAATCGGCAAAGCGTAAAAGAGGTCTTATCGTCTTCGATGGGACTTCAAGCCCGCTTGTGGGACCAAGAAAATATCCATGGTCAACAGCGAGCATCACAGTCCTGCCCGTTGTTGGCTTAATGATTCTTGATAATCTATTTTTCAACCCCCAATCCATAACCACTCCTTTCTATAGTCTCTTTAAAAACTCAATTATTAATC
>JAOAFX010000044.1 GCA_026416055.1 Caldifarciminota bacterium | reverse complement strand
CCACTCAGCCTGCCATAGTGCCTGCCATTCTGCGTGTGTGAGTGGAGGGGCGAGATGATTCAGGATATAAGGATTTCATGCCATCAGAACATCAGGTTAGATTGGGTGGATGGATTTATAAAAGAGATTAAACCGTATGTCTTTGTAAGAGAACTTGATAATCTTTTGATTCTTATACCAAATCAGGTGTACAGATTGAATCGATCCGGCGTTGAGATACTGTCCTTTTTGTTGAAGGGGAATTCAATAAACAAACTGCTCGGTTTAATCGGCGACGATGAAGCAAAGAGAAGAGAATTACATTACTTTTTCTGTGATTTGAGGGCAATTGTAAGTGGCTGTCTTATTGATGGTGAAAAAAGAGAGGCAATAAGTTATTATGAATTCAATCACGATTTGAATTATTATCCAGTGTTATCGGAGATTGCGGTTACTTATCGTTGTAACCTCAATTGTGAATTTTGTTATGTGGGTCATAAGAATTATCCCGAACTCAATACATCTGACCTGAAAAAGGTTATTTTTAAAATTTATAACGAAGCAAAGGTCCCTTCGGTCAGTTTTACAGGTGGAGAACCATTATTGAGAAAGGATATTATCTCACTCGTTGGATATGCCCACAGGATCGGGCTCTGGACAAATTTAATAACCAATGGTACATTGCTTGAAAAAAATGTTATTAAATCTTTAAAAAAAGCAGGCTTGAACAGTGTTCAGGTGAGTCTGGAAGGGCCGAATACCGACATCCATGATAAAATTACCGGTGTTTTGGGTTCGTTTGCAAAGACTATCTCAGGAATAAAAGATTTAATTGAAGAAGATATACCGGTCCACACCAACACCACTGTGTCCCGGAATAATATTGACTACCTTGAAGAGATGGTATTTTTGATAAAATCACTCGGTCTGAAGAGATTTTCAATGAATCTTGTTATTCCCTGTGGGACTGCAGAAAATAGAAAAGATTTATGGATATCTTATTCAGAGATTGGTAAACATATCTTGAAAGTCAAACATCTTGCAGAAAAAGAGAAAATTAAATTTCTGTGGTATTCACCGGTACCGATGTGTTTATTCAATCCGATTGCTCATGGTCTGGGTAATAAATCGTGTGCAGCAATTACTGGATTACTGAGCATCGATCCTATGGGTAATGTCCTGCCCTGTTCATCCTGGCGTGAGCCAGTCGGGTCACTATTAAAAAAGAGTTTCAGAGAAATCTGGAATTCACCGATGTTGAGTTATTTTAAGCATGCTGATTACGCACCACAGGAATGCCATCAGTGTATTGAATTTAAGATATGTAAAGGGGCATGTCCGTTATTCTGGAAGGTTTTTTCTGCAGATGTTTACAATGTGGAAAGGCCTGCTGGCTACGATAAATCGCTTTTAGCCTGCCCTGTTCCCCAAAACGAAACCGGAGAAGTTTTATTTAATCGCGGCTGGGAAGCCACTCATACAGGGGATGATTAGAAGTGGGCATCTATTATGTTTTTGATAAAATTTCGCCTGAGTTAAGAAATCTACTTACAATTTTTAGTTTTTTTGCAGGTTTTGCACTTCAATTAAACTCAAGAAATATTCTTGTTGGTCTGCCTTTTATTATCTTTTGTGCTGTGATAAACTTTGTTAGAAATTTTTCTATCAAGCCGGTTCGTGCCCAGAAGTTTGAATGGAAAGAGGTTACGCCCGAAAGACTCGAGCAGGTTTTAAGACATTGCATCCGCATTAAAAAAATCACCGGTGGCAAATGGGGTTGTGTTATTCTTTTAATTATCTGGTTGTTGATGTTTGTCTGGATATCTCTGATGGATATGTTCCTGAACTCAGGTGGCAGCTATTTTCCCATTACTGCATTGATCATTGATTCTATCATTGTCTTTTCAGGTCTGATATTAAGTGGTCAGAGCAATATCTGGATACCGAATGACCTTGATGTGAAGATACCGATAGTAAAGAGAATTTTATCCCATCCTGTTTTTAGCAAAGACCCGTCGTTGAAAATGATTCCTTATCTGGAATTTGGAAAAACTAAAGAAGGGGTATTTCCCAATGATACGCGGATATTGATTAAATTCAAGGATGCACCCGATGATTTTATTGGTCTTCAATTTCAGATTTCAATAAATAATGTGCATGATAGAAAATATCCCTACTGTTATTGTGTAATAATTGCCAAAAAATCCTTTAGGCTTATGAAGAAATACCTTTCTTCGGACTCATCGGTGGCTTATGATTCGAAGATCACTGTAGAAAGAGAAACCAGTAATAAAGTTGATGTTATCATCATACGTCAGACAACGACAAAGTATACCGGATATCATACCGATGAGTCAGTCCAGGATTATATTCTGGCTACTGGTATTGATGTCGTTAAAAAAATCATTCGTTTAACTTCATTCTCTTAATAACGGAGAGGCACTCATTGTACATATAAAACGAACCAAATATCAGAATAGTTGATTTTTTTTCAATCCTTTCTTTTAGATATAAGAATGCATTCTTTATCGAGTTGGCAATGACAATATTTTTCTGATATCTGTGTGCCGATTCATAAATTGTCGCAGGTTCCATGCTACGTGGATTACCGGTTCTGACCAGCAAGACTTCCCGGGCTAACGGGAATAAATTTTTTACTGCGTAATTGATTTCTTTATCTTTATTACAACCGAAAATCATATACAAATTATTTTTTGATTCTCTTTCAAAAGCAAAATCAGATTTTTTCTCAGCTCTCTTCTGGAGACCAGAGGGTTGAAGATTTCTAAAATTGTATAATAGCCTTATGTTATCCAATAAGGCACGGAATGAATCTTCATTATGGGCTACATCATAAATGATTAAAGGTTTTTTTGATAAAATTTCAAAGCGACCGGGGAGTTTTGAATTTTTGATACCTCTCTTTATTCCTGATATACTGATTTTAAATCCTTTCTTTCTCAATTCAAATAAAACGGCGAGGGTAATCATAAGATTTTCAATATGATGGCGACCAATTAAGGACAGGATGGCATCGAATCGACCCAGGGCACCTTTTATACTTACCTTAGTACCTTTTATTGAGAGGTCTTTAATCGTCACTTTATGTAAATCATCTGCAAATATAATTCTATGATTCCTTTGTCGAGCAACATTAGTTAAAACTCTATTGACCGATGGACGCTGGCGTATGGTAATGACCGGTCTAATTTCGTTTTGAACTTTGCTTTCTGGAATAATGCCTGCCTTTTCAAAAGCAATCTGTGATAATTTATTGCCCAGCAAATTCATGTGGTCATAGCCAATTCTGGTAATCACCGGAATATGGATATCGAAAACATTTGTTGCATCAAGCCTGCCACCGAGTCCGACTTCAAGGACTGCAAAATCGACTTTTTTCTCAGCAAAATACATAAATGCAATAGTGGTCAAGACTTCAAAAAATGTCCTTGCACCGATACGGGTTTTGAAATTAATATGGGGCTTTATTATCCTGATATATTTTTCCATTTCTTTTTCAGTTATTTCTTGATTATTGATTTTTATCCTTTCGGTAATTTTTTTAAGATGTGGGGACGTAAAAAGTCCAGCTTTGTAGCCACTGGCAACAAGACAGGAGTGAATCATAGTGGCAGTTGAACCTTTACCCTTTGTACCTGCGATCAAGATTACATTTATCAACCTTTCATGTGGCGAACCAATTTTTTTTAAAAATTCTTTAAATGCCCCAAGGTCATATTTATATCCGGGGATTTTTTCATAATTGACTAATGAATTTAAAAAATCTTCTGGTTTCATCATTGATATTTTAGTTAAAAATAGAATTGTGTCAAGAAATGTTAACCTGGAAAGGACGGCTCCGGCAATATGGCTGGATTGACACACAACCGGTTTTTTGCTATAATCTAATATGGGAAAGAAATCTGTAGACACTGGCGAAGATTACCAGAAAATTCTTGATGCCTTAAACCGTGCAGCAAATGGGGACCTCACTACAGAAATCGTTTTGAAAACCGAAGACCCGAATTTGAATGCGATTGTAAAAGGGTTTAACACGATGGTCAGAAGTCTTAAAACTTTCGTTAATGAGATGAGGGATGAAAAACGCCACCAGGAGGAAATGGTAAAGAAATTTAAAAAAATTTTTGACAATTGTCGGGATGTTATTCTTTTTATTAATAAATACGGGACGATAGTTGAAATAAACCGGAGTGTAAAAGATATACTTGGTTATGAACCTGATGATTTAAAGGGCAAACATTTTGCAAAAACGGGCTTGATTATAGCCAGTGAAATTCCAGCCCTGCTTGAAGGCTTCAAAACTGCCGTGGAGAAAGGCAAGGTTAGAGATACCACAAACTTTACCTGTGTCTCAAAAGGGGGAAAAAGGCTAAACATGGAGGCAAAAATTGGATTGTTGAAGAGTGGAGATGAAGTCGAAGGGATAGTTGTGGCATTGAGAGATGTTACTAAACATATTCAAAAAGATATTGAGCTGAAAGAAGAGAAAGAAAAATTGAAGTCGATATTGTCATCTATAGAAGATCTGGTTCTTATTGTTGATAAAGAATTGAGGTTGATTGAATACTATGAATCAGCTGTTCATCCGGAGTCTTTTGTATTCATTTCCCTGGATGGTTATGCTGGCCAGCCGGTAAAAAATATTTTTCCCAGGACGATTGCCTCAGAAATGGAAAAAGTCATCCAGTATTGTATGAAAAAAAGAGAAATACAGCAAATTGATTATCCTTATACAGCACAAAAAAAGACCGTATGGTTCAACACCCGGGTGGCACCGATAGAGAATGCCAGAGGAGATGTGACTGGTGCCGCAATTATGATACGCGATGTCACACCACAGGTAGAGATGGAAAAGATCCTTGAGCAGACAGAAGAGAAATATCGCAAGATATTTGAACAATCACCACAGGGATTGTTTATACTCGATGCTGAAGGTCGTATCGTTGATGTCAATAAAAAAATGTGTGAATGGCTTGGTTATAAACGAAGCGAAATGATAGGGAAAGACCACATTATGTATCCATTTCTGACAAAATCAGGAAAGATAATAGCGATGAGAAAATTCATTCAACGCCTCTCCGGGAAATTCGTTCCTCCCTATGAACTTGAATTTATCGGCCGGGATGGAACTGTCTATATCGGCGAAATAGATGCCCGTCCTATTAAAGATGAGAATGGTAATATATCATTGATTGTGGTGATGGTGACCGACGTAACGAAGCGTAAATGATTCAGCCAATGGGTTTCATTTTTAGCGCGATATCAATCGCCGGTGCCGAATGTGTCAGGGCACCGATTGAAATATAATCAATGTCAAGATTGATATAATCAGATATATTTTCAAGATTGATTCCACCACTTACTTCTATTTCTATTTTCTGCCCGCAATTGCGGATGATTTTTACCGCTTCTGCAATCTGTCCGGGGTTCATGTTATCGAGCATAACACGCTCAACCTTCAAGTCAATTGCCTCTCTTAACTCTTCCATGGTTTTAACTTCAACCTCTATAAAGATTTTTTCGTCTCCGAGATTTTTTCTTACTGCATTTACCGCATTAGTTATACTACCCGCAATCTGAATGTGGTTGTCTTTTATTAAAACCATATCATATAAACCGAATCGATGATTGTAGCCACCACCGATTTTGACTGCATATTTCTCCATTATCCTCAACCCCGGTGTTGTCTTTCGCGTATCCATGATTTTGATTCGATCGCCAGCCTGGCGGACGAATTTTCTTGTCAGGGTTGCTATTCCACTTAACCTCTGCAAAAAATTTAAAGCAGTGCGTTCTGCTTTGAGACAACTGCCTGCAGGACCGATGATTGTGGCGATAGTCATACCGGGATTGAATTCTGTGCCATCTTCCATTTTGGGTTCAAATTTGATGTTCTTATCAACTTCCTCAAAGACAATTCGTGCAATATCGACGCCACATAATACGCCATCCTCTTTAGGAAAGATTATTCCCAGCGTCTGGGCATCAGGGGGCACAATTGAATCTGTGGTAATATCACCTGTGCCCAGGTCCTCTTTCAATGCCAACTTTACAATTTTCCTTATTTTATTTTCAAAGTTTTTAATGGTAACCTCCTCGGGTTAATTTTACATTCAAACTTGCTTCTGGATTTTTACCCTGCCTGCTGGCTGTTTATCCTTATTGGTCTGTTTCCATTCATTTTTTTCCATCTTCTTTTTAATCTCTCTTATTTTATCCCTTAATTCAGCCGCCCTTTCAAATTCCATAAGCGCGACTGCGTCAGCCATTTCTTTGTACAATCTCTCAATCTCTTCAAAGGAATCTTCTTCTCTTTTTTTCTCATCCAGCAATCTATCCGCAACTGAAGTGGCTTTAAGAATCTCTTCTTTTGTTTTAACAATACTGCGCGGGGTGATATTATGAATTTTGTTATATTCAATTTGCTTATTCCTTCTTCTTTCCATTTCTGCAAGCGCCCGCTTCATAGAGCTGGTTATTTCATCTGCATATAAGATAACCTCACCACGGACATTCCGTGCAGCACGTCCAGCGGTCTGGATGAGGGATCTTTCACTTCTTAAAAATCCCTCACGGTCTGCATCAAGGATTGCAACAAGGGCGACTTCAGGCAGGTCAAGTCCTTCCCTTAATAAATTTATACCGACGAGCACATCAAACTCACCAAGCCGTAAGCCCCTTATGATTTCAACCCGCTGCAGGGCATCAATTTCAGAGTGCATATAGCGTACCCTTATTCCTATCTCATTCAAATACTGGGCGAGTTCCTCTGCTGTTCTTTTAGTCATGGTTGTGATCAGAACTCGCTCATCGTTTGCTACCCGCTTTTGTATTTCATTTATTAAATCATCTACTTGATTACTTGCAGGTTTAACAACAACCTTTGGGTCAACAATACCGGTCGGCCTGACAATCTGTTCAACAATACGGTTATTCGATTTTTTTATCTCCCATTCAGCAGGTGTGGCGGAAACACAGATTGCTTGGTTGATCAAGGACTCAAACTCATCAAATTTCAACGGCCGGTTTTCCAAAGCCGAAGGAAGTCTGAATCCATATTCAACAAGGGTTAATTTCCGGGAATGGTCGCCTTCATACATACCTTGAATCTGGGGGATGGTTACATGAGATTCATCAATTACCATAAGAAAATCTTTCGGGAAATAGTCAATCAGACAGAATGGCCTTTCTCCAGGCTTTCTACCAGAAAGGTGCATCGAATAATTTTCAATACCTGGACAGTAACCGAGCTCTAATAGCATTTCGCAGTCAAATAGAGTGCGTTGAAGCAATCGCTGTGCTTCAAGAAATTTTCCCTGTTTCTCAAATTCACTTACCCTTTGTTCAAGTTCTTTTTTGATATTTTCAACTGCTTCTTCTATCCTGGGTCTGGTTGTGATGAAGTGTCTGGCAGGAAATACAGTCACCTCATCCGTTTCATATAAAATATGGCCGGTCAATGGGTCAAAGATTTTAATCCTATCAATAAAATCATCAAAGAATTCTACCCTTACCCCATTCTTTTCATCAGCAGGAAAGATATCAACGATATCACCACGAACCCTGAATGTACCAGGTATGAACTGAATATCATTCCTTTGATATTGAATACTTACCAGCTGATTCATCAGAGATTCTCTACCTTTTTCCACACCCCTTTTTAGAAAAACGACGAGTTCTTTCACTTCATCTGGCGAACCGATGTTATAGATACAGGAAACAGAGGCAACGATTATTACATCTTTTCGTGTCAAAAGAGATGAGGTTGCCTTTAATCTCAGTCTTTCTATCTCCTCATTGATTGAGGCATCTTTTGCGATATACAGGTCATTTTCCGGAACATAAGCTTCAGGCTGGTAATAATCGTAGTATGAAATGAAATATTCAACAGCATTCTCTGGAAAGAAGGATTTAAATTCACTGTACAATTGTGCAGCGAGCGATTTATTATGGGAAATGACCAGTGTCGGTTTCTGGATTTGTTCAATGACATTGGCGATAGTAAAAGTCTTTCCTGAGCCGGTTACACCGAGCAAGGTCTGAAACTTGTAGCCTGCCCGTAACCCTTGAACGAGTTTTTCAATAGCCTCGGGCTGGTCTCCAGCTGGTTTGAAATTAGAGACGAGTTTAAATCTCACGTTTAAATATCCTAAATGACTTGGCCGGTAAAGATAATCTCAATTGTTGTGTAGTAATTATTAACTTTTCGCCAGTCATCAGATTTATATAGGTCCCGTTCCAGACCGGTAGTATCGTGTAACTTGGATTATCACCACCATTGATGATTGTAATTATACCGCCACGGTCATAGGCATAGACCCGGTTTATGTCATTAACATAGAGTGGGTAAAAATACTTGCTGGTGAGCAATGGATTTTCTCGGCGAATCGCTATCAATCTTTTAATATTTTCCAGTAATGAACGGTTCTGTTTATCCACTGTCCAGGGGAAACTTCCCATATTCAAAAATTTTCCTTCACTCATACCCACTTCATCTCCGTAAGTGATGACCGGTGAACCGACAGTGGTAAAAAGAAATGCATAAACTAATAGTAAGTCTTCATTAAGGGCAAGACTGGCGATTCTTTTATTAAAATCACTGAGGTCTATCAGGTTTATGAGATTTGCCTGAGAAGGTGTGAAAAATAATACTTTTCTCAACTCGTTATCAAATTCACTCGTGGTGATTTTTTTAAGTGCAAAGTAATCGATTATCAAGTCTACAATCTTTCTATTAATAGTTCCGTCAAATCCATTTATTCCAATATTATCCTGGCAACCCAAGATTAATATATTAGGGTATTTCTTTTTTAACGTGGTTTTCATAATCCGTACAAATTCAGATTCAATTACCGAATCTTCACCAATATAGACGCCATCGAATCCAAAGTGAAGCCAGTAGTCAATATATCCGATGAGGAATGCCTGAACTGATGGTTCTTTCAAGTTAAATCTGGGAAAGCGGGCATCATTTGCCCAGCATTCATAACTGGGTGGCGAGGTTTTAATCGGCAACGAATGGATATTGAACCAGTTGTAATACTTTGAATTGGCGCCATTCTTTATTACATCCATAAAACCAGCGAAGTTTGAGCTGGTATGGGTAACAATGAATTTTAGAATGATATATTTTTTTCTGAGATGGATTTCATTTATCAGGCGCTTCAACTCCAGGGTATCACCAAAACCAATATCAATATTTGCATAATCACGAGAATCATATTTATGATTTGAACCCGCGGCAAGAAACGGTTGCAATAGCAAAACATCAAAATTTAGTGAGTCGAGGTAAGGTAGTTTTTCTATAATGCCAGCCAGGTCACCACCATAGTGGTATTCCCGGTCCGGGCTTTTATTCCAGATAACTACATCGGGTGGGTCGTTCTTTTTGTTGCCGTTATAAAATCCATCTAAGAACACGCTGTAATAGACTTTGCCGTAAGCCCAGTTCGGGACTATGAACGGCGTCTGAGAACATTTGAATGTACCAGCAGGTGGCAGGATGAGAGAATCACTTTTATCCTTTACAAGTATTTGGTAATTGAAAGTAGTATCAAAAATTCCGAGGTCGGCAATGAAATAATCAAATTTACTATCCAGAAAACCGATATTCATTTGAGTTTTTTTACCACCATATAATACATAGGCTTCAAGGATTGCTCCCCTGTTTGCCTTTAATCGTATTTCACCCATAACCGGATTTAGATAAAAAATATTATAGGGGTTATGGATAAGTACATCAGGAGTTATTCCCGAGGAAATAGTTGTGAAGAGAACGAAAATTATACTTATATTTCTCATCAATAGAATTTTACATAATACAAGATATTTGTCAATAGAAAAAAAAGGAACCTTTTAAGACTTAAATCTTTATAAATTTTCTTGACATCGTAATTTTTATGATTATGATATGGCTATGAAGAACGAACGCGAATTTCTGTTGAAAAAAACGATAGGGGTGTTGTACGGTGGATGGTCATCTGAAAGGGAGATTTCTATTTGTTCTGGCATGACTGTTATAGAATCACTAAAAAGGCAGGGGTTTGTCGTAAAGGGTATTGATGTGGACAGGAATTTTATTAAAAAATTGCGGGGCATTGATATCGCCTTCATCGCCCTTCACGGAAAACCAGGCGAAGATGGAACAATCCAGGGAATCCTGGAATTCTTGGGTATTCCCTATACAGGTTCCGGAGTTGTCGGTTCAGCAATTGGTATGGATAAAATCATTTCTAAATACATTTTTGAGTCCAGGGGTATTCCGACCCCAGAGTATTATTATGAAAAAGAGATAGATGTTGATAAAATCATTGAAAAACTGGGTTTACCGGTTGTGATTAAACCACGTTCTGAAGGTTCAAGTGTAGGTGTTTTTATTGTTGAGACCAGGGAAGATTTAGTTAAAAAGATAAAATCGGTCACCAGAAAATACCCCGATATCTTTTTTGAAAAATACATTAACGGCAAAATTGCTACCTGTGGAATCTTAAATGAAATTCCACTTCCAATTCTTGAGATCGCTCCCAAGAGAAGAAAATTTTATGATTATAAGTCTAAATATACAAAAGGTATGACTGAATATATAATACCCGCCAATCTGCCTGAAGATAAATATAAATTGACCCAGAGCCTCGCTCTACTGGCACATCAGGCTATCGGTGCATATGGATTCTCAAGGGTGGACTTTGTTTTTGATACAGACCACAACCCTTATGTGCTTGAGGTTAATACTATACCCGGTTTACTTTCAGAATCAAACTTGCCACTTGAAGCAAGGGCGATCGGTTTGAATTATGATGAGCTCATCTTTGAGATTCTGAAGACAGCACTGATAAGAATTAGAGAAAAGTATTGAAGTGATTTTTTTAAAAATATGGATTTTTAATTCATGAAAATACTCCTTCTCGCAGTTCCTATCGGTGCAGGACATATTAAGGCTGCAAATTCCATAAAACAAGGCATAGAGAGATTATCGCCGGAATCAAAAATCCGATTCGAAAATTGCTTTGACTGGGTTTTGCCAGTTTATGGATCTGCTTACAAAACCGTATATGAATTCTGCCAGAAGAATGCCATCTGGTCTTTAAAGATATTTTATCAGGGAATGGGTGTAAAAAAGGGAGGAGACTGGAAACTATATCTCTTCCATCGGATGACCTCTTACAGGTTTCCCGAACTAATTAAAGAATACCGTCCGGATTATGTATTATGCACCCATTTTTCACCTGCTTATTATTCTGCATTATACAAGAAAGATTTCCATTACAGACTCGGTGTGGTAATCACCGATTATTACATCCACCCTCACTGGGTAAATGATGAAATAGATGATTACTTTATACCGAATGAAGATTTGAGTGGGCAGCTCTTGAGTTATGGCGCTCAAGGTGCTAATATATATCCATCCGGTATTCCGGTCAGTCTTACACTGGAAGGTGAGATTGATAAAGATGGGGCACGTAAAAGATTTGGCATTTCTCCGGAAAGAATTTCTGTGGTGGTGATGGGAAGTAAGGTATTCGGTGGTGAATGGCTTGAGATTGTTCAGGAGATAATCGATTTTGACTATGACTTATTTGTTCTGTGCGGTGAAAATAAAGAGGCAATGGAAAAAATAAAAAAACTGAAAGGCAAAGCCAATTTGAAGATTTACGGGATGGTTGAAAGAATTCATGAACTGATTGCAGTGTGTGATATATTGATAACCAAGGCTGGCGGAATAACGACGACTGAGGCAACACTCGCCGGTCCTTGTTTGCTTTTTGCTAATTCCATACCCGGGTTAGAAGATAAAAACGAAGAATTTTTTATAAAACATGGTGCGGGTTTGAGACTGACCAGGGAGAATGCTAAAAAGTTAATGGCAGATCTTCTTTCCCATCCTGAAAAGATTAAACTGATGAGAAAAAATTTATTAAGACTCGGAAGAAAGAATTCGGCGATAAACATTGCCTGGACAATATTGAATAGCCCTAAATAAAAATATCAATAAGATTGTATATGAAGCGTGAAAGGTTTGAAGAAATAGTTCATGAATCTTTGAAAAAATTACCCAGACTGCTGAGAAATAGATTGATAAATGTAGAAATTATTGTTGAAGACGAACCAGTGGCACAAAAAAACTTACTCGGTTTATATCAGGGTATTCCGCTGAAGAAAAGAGGATTCTGGTACGGAAATGTCTTACCTGACAAAATTATAATTTTTAAGACCAATATTGAAAGATTGGCAGGCGATGAAAAAGAAATAAAAAATTTAGTTTATGAAGTTCTCCTCCATGAAATTGGACATTATCTCGGATTTGATGAAGAGGATCTGCAAAATATTGCTTCAAATTCAGATAAAAGTTCCTGATTCAGTCAGGATTAACAGCATTAACAAGCAGGATTAAAAAACTTTTATAATCCTCACTGGAGTTATGATATAATCCACCCTTGTATCAAATTCATTGTGAGGGACACTATCAACAATCTGCAATTCATGGACAGTGGTTGCCACTGGAATTTTCCCGAATTTTTCAGTATGCATTAAAATTTCTCTGTCTCCATAACCACCGCCCTTGCCCAGACGCCAGCCTTCTTTATCAACCGCTACACAGCCGGTTATGATTAAATCGGGTTTTATAATTTCATTTATTTTTATTCCATACTCGAATGCACCTGCAATGGTGGATGCCTCTGATTCATTCCCTTTAGTTCTTCGAGGTTCAATTTTCAGAAATCCCTCTTTGAGTCTGGGCGTTGCCATTATCAAAATTTTTTCTTGCTTAAGGCATAATTCTCTTACCGGTTTCTGGGCATAGTCTGGATTGGCAAAGATTATTTTCGCCTTCTTCCATTCCTGTATTGTGGTAAGCAGTCGCGCTGCTTTTTCTGAACCTTCAAAATTTGGAATCCTGTCCTTCAAGGGTAATGGAAAACGTGCTACACCTTTATCTTCAAGTAGTTTCCATATCTTTTCCCGCAGCTCCTTTTTTTCCCGATCCATATTCTATTCTAACCATAAAAAGCCTTCCTGTCAATTTTTCATAAATTACTATTCTATCCTTTAAAATGCCAGCCCTTCAGTTTGGTAATTAGAGAAAACAAAATTTTTTTCAACTTTCAATGTTAAAAAAGAAAATGTGAAGAGCATTTGTTCCATTCCACTGACCGATCTCCACTTTTTAGTTTAATGGTTTTTGTTTTTTTGCAGGAGCGACTTCCCAGTCGCGATAATATCATTCCCGATTTATCAGTGCAACTTTCAGACCGATAATCACCGTGTTTCACCTTTTGACAAAAGAAGATTTTCAGCGCACAGGCTGTCATCACTCAACGGATAATTCATTTTAAAGCAGACCTCGTCTACCTTTTTCTCCTTCAATGCTTATGCGCCAAAAAAATAGTGGTATCCCTGTTTTCCAGTTATCAGAAAGTGAAGAGGAGTCAGTCCATTCTTCTGTTGACAATAATTTATTTCTGGATATAATGATTTAAAAATAGCCCAGCCGAGATGGCGGAACTGGGAGACGCGGCGGACTCAAAATCCGCAGTGCTGAAAGGCACGTGGGGGTTCAACTCCCCCTCTCGGCATCTTAGAGAATGTAAAGATTTTAAACAGTCCAGTTTTTCAGGATGATGCCTTTTCTTGTGATATCAACTTTTAAAAGGGGAGTACGGTCAATCTCCTTACCCTTCTCCCTTGCCCTGATGATAAATTCTACGTAATCTTCGGCTGCAAGTTTCAGTTCGCTTAAAGGAATTGCAACCTCGGCAATTTCATCTATTTTGAAAATGATTCTCTGATCAACACCAATTAAATATCTTAAGCCATCTGGCTTTTCAAAATCTATCTCATATTCATACTGGTTTATATCCTGATTTAAAATATCAAATCTTATATATAGATTAGTGTCATCAAATCCATAAAAGATTTTTGAAAAAAGACCAGCAAATCTCTGCATCGTTCCGCCGGTTCTCTGCAGGTCAAGATAACCAGCATTGTACCATTCATAGAAAAAAGTCAATTTTCCATCGATAGTGGGCGTTATACAATCTATGGGCTGTGTTGGATATATTTCACTCCTGGGGGTTATGGGCAGAAAGAGTTCATGAGGTGGTTCTGCATTTAATCGCTTATATATCCACAGGGCATTCTTCCTGAATAGTTCGTCAAATATTTCGGTTGCCACAGCAAAAAAATCATCACCGAACCACCAGAACCAATCACTCCCTTCGAGATAGTATAATCGCTTCCAGATTTCCTCATCATCTAAACCGGTTTCTAAAATCTTATCGCGCAAATTTTTTATAATCAACCACGCTTTATGGTCTTCAGGTTTACCAATCCATATGTTAAAATTCGCACCAATCCAGGAACCGGGGAATAGTCCAGAAAGGGTATTGATCGGTGCAGTGTATTCATCGAGGAATTTTGAAAATGTGGTGGTCGAAATCCTCTCATCACACAATCGCTTATACAGGAGATTTAAAAATTCCGTACCATCATTATCAAAGTATTCCCAGGCATTCTCTCCGTCAAGTACTACTGGCACAATATATTTTTCTACTGGAGACAGGATACCCCCGATCTGTTTTATCCTCCCAACAAAATCTTCCACCGCCTTATCTGCATCCCAGCGGTTGTAGACAAATGCTATACGGTCAGAAAGCAAATGGTCGCGGAAGAAAATCTTAATGTTATCTAATTGCCAGGGTCGATATAGTTGATGCCCTTGATTGGGTATTCCATGTTCATCCCTTTTAAATGATACGTTTATTGAACGGGCAAGTATTTCTTCATCGGTGGCAATCCATTCAACTCCTGCTCTGGATAGAATCGGTATCAGGTCAGTACATACGCCCCCCTCTGGTGGCCAGATGCCACGGGGTTTGAAACCAAATATTTTTTCAAATACCTCTATCCCCTGGAATATCTGTGCCTGTGCGTCTTCTGGGTGTTTAAATTCAAAGGGTATCTCAAGGTTGGGATTTGATACCTTTGCATAATTGCTGTTGATCAGTAGTGGAAGAATGGGATGTGATAGGGGTGATGTGGTTAGTTCAATCTGCCCTGTTCCGACTGCTTTTTTGTATTCATCAAATATTGAATTCATGATTTTTTTCTGGAGATTGACGATTACATCCTTATCCTGTTCACGAAAATTTTTTCCTTTTTGATATAATTCTTTGATTTCATCTCTATATATTGGATCGATCCAGACGAGATTTGCCCAGATTTGAAGATCGCGGAATTCATCAGTGGTAAAACTTTCAGCGACGCTCGGAAGTTCCTCTGAGACAAGTTTTTTTCCTCGCTTCATAAGCAGAGAAAAATAACGGGGATAGGGCTCAATCATCTTCTCCCAGTTGGCAAGAAAAAAGTCCTTCAGTATTTCAACTCTTTCTTCAAGCGTCAAATCCTCTGCACGTTTTCTGAAGAGTTGAAATTGCCGGTCAGTCCACCTGTTTTCTTTATACTCTTGAATTTGTATGAGGAGTGAAGGGGTAAAATTAAAGGTTGCATGTATTTCAGGAAATTTTTGTAAATTGATCAGCATGTCAAGATAGTCTTTTATTGCATGAAGCCTCACCCATGGCACCGGAAGTATATCATCATCGGGTGTAGAGTAAATCGGCTGATGAAAATGCCACAGAAACGCAACCGAAAGATTATTCATAAATAATTAAATCCCTGATATCCTGTATAGACTTTTTTTTACTTGTTAAAATAGCCAAGATAGAATTTTGCGTCATTGACTATATCCTGGGGTGGATTTTGCTCAAGGAGTTTTTTCAATATCGCCTGGGCTTTATCGGTATTGCCCAGAATTCCATTGACTCTTCCCAGGGCAAGCATCCCCAGAAAATAGAAATGGGAATCTTTGTCACCGGCAATTTTTTCATAATATTTCAGGGCTCGCTCATAATCTTTTAATCCTTCAGCCGAACAACCAGCCCCCAATAGTGCAGAAGGGGTTAATAGCGGGTCTCCTTTTTCTTTTGAGAGAAATTTGTCAAAGAAATCGAGAGCTTCGTTGAAACGGGCGGTGTTGTAATTTATCACTCCGAGATAATAAAGAGCAACCCTTCCTGGACGGGTATTGCCAAATTTTTCACTCAGTTCCAGAAAGTATCCTTCGGCTTCCTGGAACCTCCCCATATTTATAAAATTGATCGCCTGAGTGTAGAGCAATTCAGCTTCGGGTTTTACCTTTTCCTGTGGGTATAGTAGATAACCGAGGATGAAGATAACAGCAAGAATTCCGATGCCAATCCATGTCGCAGTCTCTCGGTGCCGGACAATGAATTTTATTATTTTCTCCATTGTGCGCTGGAATGAATCCTCGGTTTTAACACCCCTTTTTATATCTCTCATTTTACTCCTTTGTTTTTGCTAAAGGATATAAACCATTATTGCCTCTATGTTTAGCCATTGACTACTCATTTTATCATCTAAGTCCATGATTTATAGCAGCTGTTTTTAAAATACCCCTGACCCGATTTGAACGGGTGACCTGCGGTTTAGGAAACCGCTGCTCTATCCTGCTGAGCTACAGGGGCGAAAATCTAATAGATTATATAAAAAAGTCGATAAAAGTCAATAACCCTATTCAAATAGTATAATTGACAAAGAGTCAAATCTGTATATAATGGAAATTGATGAAACGAGGACTGGTCATAATCCCCACATATAACGAAGCCGAGAATATTGAAAGGATCATAAAAGCAATTCTTTCCCAGTCTGAATTGTTTGAAATTTTGATAATAGACGATAACTCATCCGATAATACTTCTGGCATCGTTGAAAATCTAATGAAAGAGAACAAAAAAATACACATAATAAAAAGACCGAAAAAACTGGGGCTCGGCACCGCCTATGTCACCGGATTCACCTACGCCCTTGAACACAATTACGACTTTGTCTTTGAAATGGATGCAGATTTTTCCCATGACCCGAACGATCTCCCCCGTTTTATCGAGCTACTTGACAAATACGACCTGATAATTGGTTCACGCTATGTCAATGGTGTAAGCGTTGTTAACTGGCCGATGAAAAGATTGCTCCTTTCTTTTTTTGCCTGCCTCTTTGCCCGGATTGTTACCGGTGTACCTGTTAAAGACCTAACCAGTGGATTTAAATGTTATTCGCGAAGGGCACTGGAGAAAGTTAACTGGCAAAAATTTAAAGTTGATGGCTATGGATTCCAGATTCAGAGTGTCTATGGGGTCTTCCATGCCGGCTTACCGATTAAGGAAATACCGATTATCTTTGTGGAACGCAGGGCAGGAACTTCAAAAATGTCAAAAAGGATAATATGGGAGGCATTCTGGCTTGTCTGGAAATTACGTTTGATGTCATGGATCAATAAAAAGTGGCTTTGTAAATGATTTTAACAAAATTGTTTTTTATTGCCTTCGCCCTGCGACCCGTTTATTATACAAACCATAATTATTTTTATGCAATTACGGTCAATGCCTCAACAGTCTATGGAGCAACTAACGGTGGAGTGGTTGCTTTCAATTATCTTAGTGGCAAATTCAAAGTCCTCACGAATACCGATGGACTGACGATGAATCGTCAGAATTGTATCGCCCTTGATAGCAGCGGAAATATCTGGGCCGGTTCTAACAACGGGCTTGCCCAGATTGACTCTTCTTTTAGCCAGGTTCGTATCTATCCGATAGAATGTTTACCCTGTACCAGGGTCAATACAATATTCTGTCTACGAGATACAATTTTGGTGGGAACCCAGAACGGGCTTCTGGTTATTGGCACAAGTGGCACACCACAGAATTTCCAGGATGATAAAATTCTGAAATTATACGAGTTTCAGGGGTTATCATCTAACAATGTTTTAACAATTGAAGTTGATACATCATTCTGGATTGGAACTGATGATAAAATCACCAGATTCAGCAGCGATTTCCAGAATTACACTGTTTATGGTACGGAAAACGGGCTGCTTAAAAATTACATAAGAAAAATAAAAATTTTTGATTCAACTCTCTATGTTGGGACTGATGAGGGATTAAACAGATTCACAGGAACCCATTTTGATACAATTATCACAGGCTATAAAATTTTAGATATTGAAGGAACAGGAGATTCACTCCTGCTCGTACTCGATTCTCTCCACCAGGTTGGGATATTCTTTCAGGGAAATTTAACCCTTTTAAATAACGGTATCCCTTATCTGGTGAGAATCAATGATATTGAGAACCATAAAGGAAAGTGGTTCTGCGCGGCTGGAAACTCATTCAAATCTGATTATTTCGGCGAGGGTATTGGTATTTATGATTTTACAAGCAATCAATGGCAATTAAAAAAAGATAATTGTCTCGGTTCAAATCATATCTGTAGTATAACCGCAAATGAATATGGGGTTTTTGCGGCACATGGGACAAGGGGTGATGA
>JAOAFX010000043.1 GCA_026416055.1 Caldifarciminota bacterium | reverse complement strand
ACCGAGGGTCCTGGTCACCTCGTTAATCCGACCATGAGAAAAAAAACATCCTGTCAACACAGGATACGCACTGGCTGCATAAAATAAATGCAGCCACGTCTGCCTGAATTTTGCCCGGTTCAGGACAGGCGTCATAAAGGGCAAAACCCTGTCAATCCTTAGCCTTTGGGATTGAAGAGGGTCTTTTAAAAAGGCTTGCCCTGACCAACCCGTCCCTTGGTCAAGGTCAGGGGAGACTTATAAAGGGACTAAGTATGTAGTCCTCTTCACTGAAACACCTTGGACGCGGGTTCGATTCCCGCCGCCTCCAATTTTTATGCAAAGACTTCCCTTGTTAAGTGAAGGATTATATTAATTTATAACCAATTAAATTTTTTTATTTTATCCCTTGACAATTTAAAAATTTTTATTATAATATAAGTGTATGATTAAAAAAATTAAAAACTGTCCCATGTGTGGTGGTGAGATGGTGATAAGTGAATTGAGGTGTAAAGAATGTAATTTGATGATAAAAAAGGATTTTCCTATGTGCGAATTCTGCCAGCTTCCAGAAGAGGATTATGAATTTTTGAAGATATTTTTGAGGTCTGAAGGTAAGATAACAGATATTGAAAAAATACTCGGTGTTTCTTATCCCACCATAAAATCAAAGATTGAAAATCTTTTGAGAAAGTTAAATCTAGCGCCTTATAAAGAACCTGTTGATCCGATAGATGGCATTGCTGAAGGTAAATTATCAGTCGATGAGGCGATAGCTATTCTGAAAAGCCGGAAAAAAGGAGGTACGAAATAAAACTTTTTATTTTGCCAGCCCTCGATTCAATATTTTTAATCCTACTGGGGATACTGATCTGGGTTTCCAATCTCGGTTTGATTCCCATAAACTGGCATCGGGATTGGCCCGTGATAATTGTTTTGTTCGGAATTTATCTTTTGGTAAAATATTTTTTAAGAAGAAAAACATGGAGGTTATAAATGTCAGAAGAGATAAAAAAAATTCTGAATATGGTGGCAGAAGGAAAATTGAACCCAGAGGAGGCAGAGCGCCTCATCAGCGCACTGAAAGACATTCAAGAAAAGGCAAAGTTCCTTAAAGTGAGGATTTTTGGAAAGGATAGAGAAAACCCCAGAATAAAAGTTGATATACCAATCACTGCCCTTAAATTATTTTTAAAACTCGGTTCAACGTTTCAGGGCCTTGCTCCTGAAGGATTTAAGATGAATATAAAGGGAAAAGATTTCTCTCTTGATGATTTTACACCTGAAATGATTGATAAGATTCTTGATGAGATAGATAAAAATGGTAGGTTTACCCTTGTTGAGGTTGACGACGCTGAGAAAAATGAACGTGTGGAGGTGTATATTGAATGAACGGATGAAAGTCTTGAAACTACTCGAAGAAGGGAAGATTAATGCCGAAGAAGCAGCAAGGTTACTTGAGGCAATCGGTGAATCAGAATCCAGAAAAAGACGTACTGTTTTCTGGCAGAGTATGGAATCACTATCAGATATGATGTCTGACATTATGGGGATAATCTTCAGTAGTGCTTTTAAAAATCATACAGCTACAGAAAAAGTTGAAGTTTCTGGTAAGAAGAAATTGTTATTCAAGGGAATCAGCGGCAATATTGAAATAAATGGGACAGATGCCTATAAATTCTCAATTGAAAAAGAAGGTGTGGCAAAGATAATTGAAGGGGAAGAATATTTACTGATAAAGGCGATAAGCGGAGATATAAAGATTGGGACTCCAGAGAGGATTGATGTTGAAATCAAAGGGTTATCAGGGGATATCCGGTTGGATAACATTGACGGAAGGATTGAGATACTTTCGGTATCGGGTAGTATCGCCGGTAAAGGTTTGAAGGGTAGCTTTAAAGGAGAATTTGTTTCAGGCGATATTGATCTTGAATATGAGCGGATTGATAAAATTGAGATAATGGCACGCTCCGGTGATGTGGCTCTGAAATTAAACCCGAATGCTGAGGCAGAGGTTGAAATAATAGCTGAACATGGTAGTATAAATTGCGAATTGCCTTTAAAAAACGTAATCCAGAGACCAGATTATCTTAAGGGAGTTTTGAACAAACCCGCTTCTCGAATTTTCATAAATAACCGTCATGGTGATGTAGAACTACGACTAAAGTGTTGAAAGTGGAGTTAAGATGGGATGTGGTTTATTCTGGGCGTTGTTTTTAATAATAATCGGTGCGTGGATATGGGCTTCTAACTATGGATTTCGTTTTTCTTTCTATCGCGACTGGCCTGTACTACTTTTGATATTCGGTATAATGATCATTCTGAGGCTTCTGCGGCACCGTCGTTAGCATTTTTATATAAAAATTAAAAATCTATTTTACAATCAACTTGTAAAGAAGGAAGATAATTAAAAGCATCAATATCAGACCCCAGCCTACAAAGCGCATTGGTTGATAATGTTTGCGTGGCGGAATTATGCGATGCTTTTTTTTGAAGTCAATCATTGTTAAAAACCTCCTGGGGATTTAAAAACTTTATATCTTGAGTGTATTTACGACATTCTTCAATGAATGAGCGTAAAATTTTTTCGTGAACCTGTGTTATCTTTTTGATCGGGCAGGTAAAATTATTAAAAAGCATAGAAAAAGCGTAGTATTTTTCATTTATTTTTAAATAGCCACTCAAACAGGAGGCAGCGTGGATGGCACCGGTTTTTGCCCGAAGTGTATCAGGGAAACCATTGAATCTTGCTTTTAATGTTCCCTCACCAGGGCAAGGAAGAGAATTGTAAAAATCACGAAATAGATCACTATTGTACATAAATTTCAGAACCGAGTTAAATGCACGTGGTGAAAGAAGGTTATATTTAGAGAGTCCTGAGCCATCCCATATTGAAACCGAACTTGTATCGACACCACAAATTTGAAGAAAGTTCTTTAGAACGTTTAGTCCGGCACTGAAACTTCCTTCTTTATATATTTCGGCTCCGAGCGTCTTCAATAATATCTCGGCGTAAAGATTTTCGCTCTCGGTATTCGTTTCTTTTATCATTTCTAAAAGCATCGGTGAAAGTGCTGAATCGAGTATGACCGGTGATTCCTGAGCAATAAAGATTTCATAACTTCTTATTCTTTTTACCTGGGCATTGATTTTTATTCCTATTGCACTCAAACGCTCTTTTAAGTATTCTCCAGCAAATAAGGCGGGGTCTTTTACTGCAATATCAATATCCCGGGCATTTTTTATGGTTCCTTCAACTATGATCACATTCTCTTCCGGCTTACGAAAGATAATCAAATTTTCAGAATTTGCTGTAGTTTTTATCGAATTTACTAATTTCACATAACAGGTTGATGGATAGATGCTAACTGGGGCAATATCACCGATATTTGAGGGTCGAATTCGCACCGATACTACATTTTTGTTGAATGAGAGGGCACTTATTTCAGGTGCATATTTAGCATCAAGATAGTGCCATGCCCAACCCACGGGCAGGCGCTCACTCGTGAAGTAGTCATCAATGATTAGAATTCCTCCAGTAATCTCATCGATGTCAAGTTTTCTGATTTTATCAACAAATCTTTCCATATCCTTAATGCTGAAATAAGGGTCACCACCGCCCTGAAGAATAATATCCCCATGTAACTTTTTTCCATGGATTTTACCACGAAGATAAAGAAGTGTTCGGTATTGAAAGTTCTTACCAAGAAAATACAGCGCAGCAGCGGTGGTGATTATCTTCATATTAGACGCCGGAATAAATACTTTTTCACCATTATAATCATAAACTATACTATCATTTTCGAGGTCCAAGATGCATATTCCATAATGGGCATTCTTCAGTTCCGGGATATTCAGTATGGTATCAAACGTTAGAATATTGAATAATAATAAACTAATCATTCTTCAATCGCGGGGTGAACAGCCCAATTTTAGATATTTTGCAATCACACTTTTCTTTATTTAAATTTTTTCCACACACCAGGCAGAGACCCCTGCATTCTTTGTTGCACAGTGGTGCAGAGGGGATTGCCAGGACGATGGTTTCTCTTATACCCAGACCGATGTCAATATCGTTCCCCGTGTAATATACTTTATCAATATCACCCGACTTCAATTCAACCCGTTCTGAAGAGAGTAGTGGGTCTCTGCCAGCAACATATTCAAGGTAGAGCGACTCATCAAATTCCTTGGTGAAACTGACAAGACATCTTGCGCATATGAGGTCAACACTGAATTGAATAACAAAATTTGCACTTATGCCGAGTGTCTTCCGGATAAGTGTTATCTTAGCCTTTTTGATTTTCAAATTTGTAAAATACTTTTTCTCGGCAAATTTTAGTTCCTTTTCATTAAGGTCTTCAAATTCGAGTATTTCTTTTTCTTTGATCTCTATGAGTGGTATTAATAGTCTCGATTTACTTATGTTTTTAACTCCTTCTTTCTTGCAGCGGGAAAGAGAACATTATTAAGTATCAACCGGTAGCCTGG
The DNA here is from genome assembly GCA_026416055.1 of Caldifarciminota bacterium. GTDB lineage: Bacteria > Hydrothermota > Tepidihabitantia > SM23-42 > JAOAFX01 > JAOAFX01. The sequence goes on along the minus strand of JAOAFX010000043.1, from coordinate 14,092 downwards.
CGAGTTTCTATAATTTCTCAAATCAGTTGGCGGATCACCAACAAAATGTTGATAGTCTTCTGGGTCATGACCGGCAAGGTAAGTGAATGTTCCTTTACCGAAATTGCCATGGAGATATTTTATTTCTTCGGTTCCTGATACTTCTCCTAAGATCAAAACACTTGATTTTACACATGATCTTCTGAATCCCGAACACTGGCCTAAAAATTCTTTTATCAAAGATGTATGATTCTGAACAAGCATACATGGAACCGGATCAAACTTTGCACTGAAATCAAATAGAGAAAAATAGGTACTGGGACCGCGCTGGGCAGCCTCCATTGTGACATCAATTGTAGAGTGTTCATAAACGAATGGATCGAGGATTACCTGAAAATTTTCAAAGGCGAGGCATTGTGTATAATCAAGCCTGCTATTAGCATCGGGATCGAATGGGTCACCATCAAAAACATTGTGGCAGATATCAATATTTTGTGCTGCCAGTGCAATCTCCCAGGTATCACATGCCGAACACATTGAGAAGACAAACCCCCCCTGATTTATATATTCTTTAATGGCTCGGGCAACAGCGAGCTTAAGCTTTGAAACTTTTTTAAAGCCGAGTCTCTTTGCCATTTCTTCATTTTTGTTTACTTCCTGCTGATACCATTCGGTGTTGCGATATGAGGCATAAAACTTACCATATTGGCCTGTAAAATCTTCATGATGTAAATGTAGCCAATCATACTTTGATAGTTTACCTTTCAATACATCTTCGTCCCAGACCTGGTCATAGGGAATTTTTGCATATTCAAGTGCCAGGGTCACGGCGTCATCCCAGGGCTCAAAATTTTCAGGGATATATACTGCAATCCTGGGAGCCTTTTGCAAAAGGATTGGTTCCATGTTATTTTCTTCTATTGTGCGGTAAATTTCAAGAACCTTTGATGGTTCGACAACCTCCATACGTACCCCTTCAAATGCGCATTCCTTTTCTATCTTTGAAGTGTAGTCCAAGAGGAAAGAGCCACCACGATAATTCAGGAGCCAGTCTACATTCATACCATACTGCAGGGCATGGTAAGCAATACCATAGGCCTTAAGGTGATCGGTCTGTGATAAATCCATGGGGATTAAGATTTTACTCGCACAAGCAGTGTTTTGGGGTAAAAGCATTATTATTGCAATTAAACAGAGTGTTTCAGGTATCAGGTAATAATTTTTATGCATTGTAACTAAATTTTATTCTTCGTTGCTTTTTATGATATTGATGACCTCCTGAGGGTTGGTCGCATTTCTGAGTTGTTCGCGAACCGGCAATTTCCTTAATAATCTTGAAAGTTTAGCGAGTGCAATAATATATTCAGACTTTTTGTTCTCGGGTGAGGCGATTAAAAAGATGATGTGTGAGGGTTTGCCATCTATTGACGAAAAATCAATTCCGGCTGAAGAACGAGCAAAGACAAGGACTAAATCATCAACTGCATCGGTCCTTGCGTGGGGTATAGCAATACCCTCTCCAATTCCGGTCGACTCAAGATTCTCTCTTTTTGCCAGGGCTTCAAATAATTGTTCGCGATTACGGGCAATGTTTTTGCCAACCATAAAATCAACCAGCTCCCTGATTGCTTCCAGTTTTTCTGTGGCATGCATCTCCATAATCACCGCATCAGGTTTTAGAAAGTTTGATATTCTTAATTCCATTACACCCCCTTTAAATATTATAACCCCATGACGGGAACTGCTGCTGAGACAAATATCTTTTTTGTCTCTTCACGCTTTCTTACTAAGATTAAATTGATTTTATAATTTTCCACATATTTTTTAATCAATCTTGTAACCTGACCGTTCTCCATATGGAGGGAAGTTCTTACACCATTTTCCACTGCCTCATCTTCAACAAGATAAAGCATCTCCCAACCTTCTTCTTCAAATCTTTGTCTGGTTAACTCAATATTCTCACGGGTCAGGGATGCAAGCTTTGAAATCCGGTGTTCTTCAAGCACAAAGAGAACAAAGAGGTGGCTTTTGAATATTTTGCACAACTGGATGACCGGAGTGGATATTGTTCTGTCGGTATTGTCAACAAGATAAAGCAGCACCCGGTTAAATTCTAAGGAATTAATTTCCCCTGTTTTCATCTCAAACTCTAAAGGATATATCGTGATACATCGATATTCTTAACAATATCCGCCAGTTTCCTGTTGACATAGTCTTCAGTAATTACAATATTTTTCATACTGATTTTAGGCGCGGTGTATAAGAGGTCTTCAAGCAATTTAGTCATTACGGTATGCAGTCTTCTTGCGCCGATATTTTCAGTGGCCTCATTTACCCGGGCTGCGATTTCGGCAATTGCACTGATTGCACCTTCAGTGAATTCAAGTTCTATACCTTCGGTTTTAAAAATTGCGATATACTGCTTTATCAAAGAATTTTCCGGCTCAACAAGGATGCGGCAAAAATCTTCGCGGGTCAAAGGTGAAAGCTCAACCCGTATAGGAAATCTACCCTGCAATTCCGGTATCAAGTCTGATGGTTTCTTGTTATGGAATGCACCCGCAGCAATGAAGAGAATGTGGTCAGTTCTTATCATGCCGTATTTTGTCATTACACTTGAACCTTCCACTATAGGTAACAAGTCTCTCTGGACACCTTCACGGGATACATCAGGGCCGGTGGTCATACCACTACCTGCAATTTTATCGATCTCATCAATGAATATAATTCCGGTCTGTTCAGCACGGTTTCTGGCTTCATTTATTACTTCGTCCATATCAATAAGTTTGTCAGTTTCTTCCATCTGAAGATATTTTAAGGCTTCTTTCACGGTCATCTTTTTCTTTTTTTTCTTCTTGGGCAGTTTATTACCCAGTGCCTCTTCAATTGCAATGCTGAAATCCTCGATACCAGCCTGGCTGAAAATCTCAATGAACGGTGTGGTCCTTCTTGTTACCTCTATCTCCACGATACGGTCGTCAAGTTTGTTTGCCCTCAACAGGGTTCGTATTTTTTCACGGGTCTGATTGCTCGAATTATTCTTATCCCCGCGAACAAGTCCGGGCAATATTATGTCAAGAATTTTCTCCTCAGCATACTGGCGCGCTTTCTCTTCGACTTCCTTATATTTTTCCTGACGCACCATATTCACGGCGATTTCCATAAGGTCACGAACCATGGATTCGACATCCCTTCCCACATAACCGACTTCAGTATATCTTGATGCCTCAACTTTGACAAATGGAGCCTTTGCAAGGTCGGCAAGACGCCTGGCAATCTCTGTCTTACCGACGCCTGTCGGTCCGATAAGAATTATATTGTTGGGATAGATTTCTTCTTTTATTTTACCCTGAACCTGCTGCCGTCGCCATCGATTTCTCAATGCAATTGCCACTGCCTTTTTGGCAGCAGTCTGTCCGATTATATACCGATCAAGCCTTGCAACAATTTCTTCTGGTGTTGGATAGTCTTGCAGGGTAGAGATTTTTTTATTAAGGGTTTTGGCTTCCATCCAGTTAATTATATCAATATTCTGAAAAAAGTCAATAACTTAAGAATAAAAGTTTATCAGTATTGTAAAGATCTTGAAATTTTATTTAATTCCAGTATAATCAGATAGATGCAGGAGAAAAGATTCGCTACAGTCCTTTTTGCTGACATCTCTGGATTTACTACCCTGACTGCTTCAATAGGTGCAGAGCAGACGACCGAGTTCATAAATGAATGCTTTAATACAATCGATATGATTATCCATAATTATCACGGAACCGTAATCAGACACGAGGGGGATAGGGTGCTGGCAGTTTTCGGTTTCCCCCGATCATATGGTAACGATTCAAAAAATGCCTTGCTCTGTTCCCTGAAAATCAGGGATGCAATAAAAAATATGCGTTATAACATTGACATTCATATTGGTGTTGGAACCGGAGAAGTACTGGTTTCACAGGAATATGTTTATGGTCATCTCGTTGATGAGGTATCCCGTCTTGAAGAGATAGCGGAGAAGGGACAAATACTTGTTAACGAAGAGACCTACAGGATTAACCAGAATATCTTTTTATTTGAGCGGATGAAGAATGGGTTTGCCTTAAAGGGCTTCAATTTTACTAAACAGGAACCAGACTTTTTCTATGAATGTCGCAATGATGAACATCAAAAATTGAAAGAGATAATTTTAAAATTTCCCCGGTTCATAATCGTTTCTGGAGAAAAAGGGATAGGGAAATCCTTCTTTATTGCTGAAACGCTTAGGAAGATAAATGCAGAGAATATTTTTGATATTCAGGAGGTGACTTTCACCGAACTTGAGCACCTTACTTTTGGCTCACCATTTATAAAGATAGTCCGTCAAATGGCACCTGACTTCAATCTCTCTTTAAGTGAAGACCAGTATAGAAAATGGTTATTACGGGAGATGGCAAGTGTTATTTTGCAAACAGCAAAAGCAAAGCCTTTGATTTTTTTTCTGAAAAATATTGAATTGGCTGATGATTTTTCAATCCAATTCCTTGAGCATTTATCGCAATTTGATACACAAAAGAAAATGATGATAATAATCGAGACCGAAAATTTGAACAATCGCGTAGTAAAACGGCTGGTAAGCAATATTAAGACTGATTTTGAACATATTGACTTAAAACCGCTAACTCCGGAAATAATGCAGGGTATCATTACAGAATTCCTGAAGGATTATATTCTGACAGAAAGTTTTAAACAAGAAATATGCAATCTATGCCACGGTAATATTTTTTATGCGTTTGAAATCAGCTCGCTAATAAAAAATTTTTATGCTCCAGGCACAGAATTAAAAGAATTCCCTGACTCCAGGCGTTTGAAGGAAATAACTGAAGCACTTATTGATACGATCCCGGAAGATGTTCGAAAAGGATTATACATCTTGAGCCTGATCGATAACCCGGAAGATGAGCTATGCAAAAGGTTAATACCGGATTTCGATAAATTTTTCAATTACTGTCAGGAAAGAAACTTATTGAGATTTCAAAACTCAAAAATTCACTTCTCTTCTGAACTTCTTAAAAATTCGATTCGTGACCGGTTGACCAAGAAATCACGCCAGCAATATCATCTAACGATTGCCCAGGCGTTAAAAGAATCTTCTAATCAGATTGAGAATTACTATACCATTGGGTTCCATTTAAAAGAAGCAGGAGAGTACCAGGAAGCGTATGAATTTTACATGCGATTTGCCAGTCAGCTGGAAAGAGATTTTTACTACGACGGCTGTATTACGGTATGCGATGAAATTCTGTCTTTTCTGCGTGGTGACGAACATGAGAAGAGATGTGAAGTATTACATAAAAAAATAAAATTACTTCACCTGATGGCAGAAAGAGAAAAAGAGTTAGAAGCGATAAACGAATTTTTACAGAGCAGTTTTGCGCACACTGAATGGTACAGAGTTGCACGAATATCACAGGCTGAATACTTTGAATCAACTGCAGAGTATGATAAAGCACTTAAAATTCTTAAAGAACTCAACAGTGAAAGAGAAGATGCACAGTTGCTTGAAAAGATGGGATTAATTTATTTCTATAAAGACGAGATTGCCGAAGCCCTTAAGATACTGAACCGGGCATGGGATTGTGTGAAAGACAGCACTGATTATTCATTGACCGGTAATATTTTAAAAGATATCGGATTGTGTTACTGGAAAATAGGTGATAAAGACCGTGCGCTTCTGTATTATACAAAGGCAAAGACATTTTATGAGCGTGCTGAAAACAGGATTGCATTGTGTCGTCTTAGTGTCAATATTGGTAATGTCTATTATTACCTGAATCGATTTGATCAAGCGATGACTTATTATAGTGAAGCATTCAATATGGCACAGAAAATAAATGATTCTTTACTCATTGCTCAGATTCTATCCAATATGGGCGGTATTTATGTGCAGTTTGGTGAGTATGAGGAGGCATTGAAAAAATTTAAAGAAGCACTTGAGATAGACCGGAAAAAACTCAACAGAAAAGGAGAGGCAATAAGGCTTTCAAATATCGGTAATATTTTAGGCATGTTAGGAGAAACAGAAGAAGCACTTTCTTATTTTAAAAGTGCACTACGGATTGATGAAGCCATAAATAATAAATCGGGAATAGCAATACGCTATGGTAATATAGCCACGTGTCTTATGCAGAAAGGAGAATATGCTGAAGCAGTTGACTATCTTTCTAAAGCCGTTGAAATTTCAGAAAAAATAGGATCGATTGAATATCTTGCTTATTATAAGAATCTTCTCGGCAGTGCATATTTGCGGTTAAATGAGTTAGACAGAGCAGCAACTTGTTTTAATGAAGCCTTATCTTTCGCACGCCGGGCAAAGAATCAATCATATGAGATAATAATTCAATCAAATCTGGCATCCCTTTTTCTTAAAAAAGGTGATATAAATAAGGCATACCAATACTCAATCTGGGCGGTTGAGAAACTTTTAGGTATTCAGGAGATAGAGGGTGATAAAGAGATAGTTTACTACACCCATTACAAGATTCTTTCTGAAATGCAAAAATCCAGAGAGGCATACCAGTTTTTAAAGTCTGCCTATGAGATAATCGTTGCTCGCGCTCAAAAGATAAAGAATACAGACTTTAAGAAAAAATTTATGAGTTTACCTCAAAATCAGGAGATTATTGAAACATGGAAAACAAACGAGAGGAAAGAGTAAAACCCTGTGTGATATTATTTGCAGAGATCACTCAAATAGATACCTGGAAGAATGAGATGGATACCGAAGAGTATTTTGATTTAATAAATAGAATATTTGAGAAACTTGATGAGGCCGTGAGGTTATATGAGGGACATATTGACAAACACGAAGGCCGCGTGTTAATGGCTACTTTCGGTGTTCCTGTGGCACACGAAGAAGATCCTGAACGTGCAATCAAAGCGGGTCTATTGATGCTCGGACAGATTGCGAAACTAAAACCAAAGTTCCAAAGGTCGATCGGACTGAGAATCGGAATAAACTTGGGCAGGGTTTATGCCACAACTGTTGGTTCAAGAATAAACTCTGAATACACAGTCATTTGTGATGCCGTTAACTTTTCTGCTCGAATTATGGAATTTGCAAAAGATAATGAATTGCTTGTTAGCGACGAAATTTATCAAATCACAAAACCGGTGTTTGAGTTTTCTGAACCAATTAAGTTTTTACCCCAGGGTGCAAGACAGGAGATAGTAGTTTATAATGTTTACCGTCAGAAAACTGGATTTATAAAAAGGAGGGGTATTGAAGGTTTGAATGCCCCTTTGATTGATCGGAAACAAGAACTTCTGTTCCTTTTAAATCTCATTGAGGAACTATTCAGAGGAAATGGGAATGTCGTCTTTATTCTTGGTGAGGCGGGGATAGGCAAGTCCCGTTTGATTGAAGAACTTTTTACACAATCATTGAGTATGGCACTGGAGCAGGTGAAAAATATCAACTGGTGCATAGGCAGATGTTCTCCCTATCGTGAATCGCCATACCATCCCTTTGTGGAAATAATAAAACAAATCTGTGATATTAGGGCTGATGATAGTGAAATGTCATTGATGGCGAAACTTCTATCAACTATGGAAAAACTTCTTGGTGTTAATGCGGAGTCAATTTTTCCTTATATTGCAGAAATATTTAATATTAAACTTGTAGCAAAGTACGAGGAAAAGATCAAATATTTGAAACCCGAGGAGATAAAACTGCAAATTTTTAATGCAATCGGTGAGATTTTTGATAGATATGCTGAAGCGAATCCAACTGTATTCTGTATTGATGATCTCTATCTTGCTGATGAAACAACCCTTGAAATAATTCAATTTTTACTTCAAACGCGAAGGAATATAAAGGCTCTTATAATTTTGATTTCCCGACCTGAGAAGAATAAACCTTTCTGGGAGATGAAGGAGAAATTAAAGGGTGAAATTAAGTTTGAAGAGTTATATCTTAACCCTCTTACACGGGATGAGATATTTGAACTATCGAAACATTTGTTAAAAATCTCAAGATTACCTGAAAATCTTGTTAACAAAATTATAAATGATGCCGGCGGTAATCCATTCTTTCTTGAAGAATTGATAAAATTATTGATTTCTAAGGGCGTAATATTTCGCCGCGGCAATGAATGGTTTGCATCAGAAAGAGAAGTTAAATTCGAAATACCTTATACGATAGAAGGAATAATCCAGGCATCCTATGATACATTGAATGCTGAATTGCGGGACCTGCTTTCTGAAATGGCTGTGTTGGGAAGGACTTTTAATAAAAAATTGCTTTCAGGATTAACACGGCACTGGGAAAAAATTGATGAACTCATGGTTCGCCTTATCGAACTCGGCTATATTTCTACCAGCAATTATCAGGACTTTGCATTTAATCATGCACTCGTTCGAGAATCAATATATAAAAGTATTCCTCAAAAGAGATTAAAAGAATTACATTTTTTAGTTGCCAGGACTATTGAATCACTCTTTGCGGATAGGCTGGCTGATTACTATGATATTCTCTTTGAACATTATGCCAGTGCTGAACATAAAGATAAGGCAGTTGAATATGCCGTTAAGGCTGGTGCTAATGCCGCAAAACGATATGCCAATACAGAGGCAATCTCTTACTATCTGTATATTCTTAAAGAATTGAAACCTGATACAGAGGAGAATAAGAGAATATTATTTGACACAATGGAAAAATTAGGCAAAATTTATAGCGTGATTGGAAATTCAGATGATGCACTGGCGGTTTACGAACAGGCTTTAAGACTCGCGGCTCATTCATCCGATAGAGCAAAAATATACAATGCGATTGCCGATACATATCAGAGAATAAGTGATTATGAAAGGGCACTTGAATTTTATAATGAGTCTCTGAAATTGCTTGTCGATAATGAAGAGCTCAAACTTGAAACCTGGCTGGGCATTGCCTGGATATATTATTTAAAGGGCGATATGAGACAAGCCCGGGAATTACTTGAACAGATATTGGAAAGCATCAATATTAAAGGCACATCAAGTGTAGATACCCGTAAGAAACTGGCACGCGTTTATAATCAGCTCGGTTCTATTTATTCTCATACAGGCGAATATGAAAAATCATTTGAATCTTATACCCGCGCATTGAAAATTTACGAGATGCTTGATGATCTGGCAGGAATGGCGGTAATATACAACAACATCCACGGTTATTATACCCGTCAGGGAGATTATTACCAGGCACTTGACTATCTTAATAAATCCCTTGAGATTGATATCAAAACAGGCAACCTGCTGGCACGGGCAATTGCTACATATAATATTGGAGAAACATATTTACAACTGGGTGATTATGAGAGAGCACAGGAAAAGTTTTATGAATACCTGAAAATTAATGCCCAGATAAATAACCGATTAGGGAATGGCTATGGTAACTATGGACTGGCAAGAATTTATCTGGAGAAAGGAGATCTTGTGAAGGCAGAAGAACATCTCGTACGTGCCCTCGAAATATTTCAAAAACTGGGGAGTGTGAATCTGGCAACCCACGTAATGATCACGTTTGCTGATTTGGAAGTAGAAAAAGAAAATTTTCAAAAAGCGCTGTCACTTTTTGAGGAACTGCTGAAAAAATGCGAAGATTTATATGATCCGGAAGGAAAACTTTCTTGTATAATTGGAATGGCGAAAACAAAATTGAGGCTGGGCATGAAAGAAAAAAAATTAATGATCGGCCATCTTTGTTCATCCCTTGAATATTTGAAGAAAGCACAGGAACTCATTAGAGAGGAGGAAGACATAGAAACAAAATTTGTTGTTAATTTTTATCTTGCCAGGATTAACTTTTATCTTACAAAAATTAGCGATGCCAGAGAATATTTTGTTAACGCCGAGAATTTCCTGAAGGGCATTATTTCTAAAATACCAGAAGGTGAGCCACAACAAAAATTTCTTCAGAAAAAAATCTATCGTGAATTCAGTGAGCTAAAAAAAGAAATGGGATTATAATCGCCAATAATTTACACTATTGCAACTATAAAAAACTATTTTCTTAAAAATGTTGATTTCGTTAATTTCGAAGCAGTTGTGTATGGGCGGTGAGCGACTCGAACGCTCGACCTTCGGTATGTGAGACCGACGCTCTAACCAGCTGAGCTAACCGCCCAAAGGGGGATGTTTCCACCTTTTCTCCAAAAATTTTGGACAGAACAATGCAATCTTCAAACACTGAGTGAGCAAAATCACTAGGTACTAAAGGTACTAAACAGGAGTTCAGGTTATTTTCGGTAAAACTGTAATTTGCAATCATTCCTCATTCTTTTAATAGGTTACAGAATAAGAGATTATTGCATTATTTTTGCCATCTGATTCAATATGATTATTGTGATTCAAGAAATATTTAATCACAGTTCTGTACGGATGACTCTTCTCCCGGTGATGTGGTATTTGCCTGACAAGACGAGATTTATTGCTTCTGTATATATTCTATGTTCTTCTTTCAAAATCCTTTCGGCAAGTGTTTCTGGTGTGTCATCATCAAGGACCGGAACGACTGCCTGGGTGATAATCGGACCTCCATCCACTGTTTCATCCACAAAATGGACAGTGCATCCCGAGAATTTTACTCCGTATTCCAGTGCCTTTCTCTGAGCATCGAGTCCAGGAAATGCTGGAAGTAGAGAAGGATGGATGTTCAGAATTCTATTAGGAAAGGCAGAAAGCAGTGGCTGCTTGATAATCCTCATAAACCCCGCAAGACAGATAAGATAGACATCGTGTTCTTTTAATACCCGAACATAATTTTCTTCATATTCTGGCAGAAGCCAGGTTTTTTTGGGACCCGGGTCAAGATACATTGCTTTAATGTTGTGCTCACGAGCAATCTGTAAAGCACGGGCATCAGGGTTGTCACTTATGACCAATACCAGATTGGCGATACACGTGCCATTTTCAATATTCTTTATGATTGCTTCCAGATTTGAACCACGACCTGAGGCAAGGACTGCAATATTTCTATTCATAGTTAAATTTTATTCATATAAGACAAAAAGTCAATAGTTAAAATCCCTTATTCACTCTTGAAATTGAATTTATGGTTTTTTAAAAGGTTGTTCACAATCTATTATGATTGACAATTGCATTTTTCTGCTTATATTTAATTCGTGAATTTGATTGACCCCATTGCTAAAGCTCGAGAAATGGGAAACATAGTCATTAATGGTAGCACAAGAAAATACTATCGTCTTACCCGAACAGGTAGATGGTATGGGGGGATAGCCACTGCTGATTGTTGTGGTTGTAATTTAAAATGTGTATTCTGCTGGAGTAATAAACCAAGGGATAATCCAGAGAAAATAGGTGAATTCTACTCTCCTGAATGTGTTGCTGAAAATCTTATAAAATGCGCAAAAGAAAATAATTATCGTTATGTAAGAATAAGCGGAAATGAACCAACGATATGTAAAGAGCACCTCACTGCAGTATTAAAAATAATAAACAAAACAAAATTGCTTTTTATTCTTGAAACAAATGGAACACTCCTTGATGATGATTTTGTCAAAGAATTATCGGCATTTAATAATTTACACATCCGTGTATCATTAAAAGGAACCACACCCGAAGAATTTTCAATGCTCACCGGTGCTAAACCTGAAACATTCGATTTGATTTTAGATAACCTTCACAACCTCGTGAAAGCCGATTTGAGATTCAATCTTGCAGTGATGTTGTCTTTCAGTCCGGATAAGAATATTATTATGTTAAAAGAAAGGCTAAAGAAAATTTCTCAAAGGATAAGCGATAATTTTGAAGAAGAGTATGTCTTTCTGTATCCCCATGTGATTGAGCGGTTAAAAAGATCAGGTATAAGACCTCTCGTTGCCTATACACCTGATGGCATACCAAAGGAACTTATATGAATTTTAGCAGGAAAAACAGGGTAAATGATTGAGATAGATGGCTCTTATTTAGAAGGCGGTGGTCAGATTCTTCGCACTGCGGTCACCCTTTCTACAATTACAAAAAAGAGTGTAAGAATATATAACATCAGAAAAGGGCGTGATAAACCAGGGTTAAAACCCCAGCATCTTGAAGGAATCAAATCAGCAGCAAAGATATGTAATGCTCAGCTCATAGGCGCAGAATTGAATTCGCTTGAAATAAGTTTTACCCCAGGTGATATAAAAGGTGGTTTTTATGAGATAGATACAAAGACCGCAGGTGCAATTACTTTAATACTACAAACTCTTATACCTATTGGCATCTTTGCAAATGGTCCTTTAAAACTTAAAATAAAAGGTGGAACTGCAGTCCCGTTCAGCCCAACGATTTTATATTTTGAAGATGTATTCTGTTTTTACTTGAAAAAAATGGGGATAGAGATTTCAGTTGATATAAAAAAGCATGGATTTTATCCAAGGGGTGGGGGAGAAGTCCTGGTGGTCATCAATCCAGGTGTTTTGAAACCGATTGAATTTGTTGATACTGGAGAACTAAGAAAAGTTGAAATCCATTCAATCTCATCTGAACATTTAAGAAATGCACGGGTTGCAGAAAGGCTTATAACTGGATTTCAGAACATATATTCCAATGCACATTTCAAATATAAATATGTCCAAACTGATTCCCCTGGTTGCTTCATTCATTCAGTTGCAATATTTGATAATTGTTTAATTGGAATTGATGGTCTGGGTGAAAGGGGAAAACCTGCAGAAAAGATTGGAGAAGAGACTGCAAAAAGATTAAAAGAAATTTTGAAAAACCCACCCTGTGTTGATGAATATATGATTGACCAGATTATACCCTATATGGCACTGGCAACTTATACTGCAGACAAACAAACCGCAATAAGATTTTCAGAACTAACCCTCCACGCCCGCACCAACATCTGGGTTGTAGAAAAATTTTTACCAGTAAAATTTGAAATAGAAAGTAATCTTCTCAAATGCATAAAGAAATGAAAATAAAACAATTATTCTTCATGGTGATGTTCGTAGTCAGTGCCGGGTCCTGCTTCCATTCTTTTACCGGTTTTCAGAAAATAGGCATATAATGGTGACATATTGCGTAGTTGTGTAACAATTGGCGGAAATTCATTAAGGATATAGTCAATGTCTTCATCTGTATTGTACTTTGATAAAACCATCAATACCGAACCCTGGGCAACTGCGGGGTCAAGATTTATTGCCTGTAAAACATGGGACATCTTCAATGCCCTTGAAGTGCAGGCAGAACCACTTGTAACATATATTCCTTTCTGGTCTAAAAACAAGAGCATACTTTCACCTTCAACAAATTCTATGGAGAAATTAACATTATTTGGAAGTCTAATTTCTGGATGCCCGTTAAGGTATATGTATTCAATCTTTTGGGGGAGTTCCTGAATCAATCTTTTTTGTAATTTCACCATCTTATTTCTATTTATCTCCATTTCTGCAACAGCAATCTCGCAGGCTTTACCAAACCCAACAATTGCGGGAATGTTCTCTGTTCCCGCCCGTCTTCCTGATTCTTGAACTCCTCCGTCAATGAGTGGAATGATACGCACACCTTTTTTAACATATAATGCCCCAGCACCTTTTGGTCCATAAATTGTTGAACCAGCAAGGCTGAGCAGATCTATTCCGAGTTCATTTACATCGACAGGTATGATTCCACATGTTGCAACCGCATCAGTATGGAATATTGCACCAGCTCCATGGGTTATCTCTGCGAGTTCTTTTACAGGCTGAATCGTTCCGATCTCCGGATTGGCATGCTGGATTGAGACGAGGATTGTATCCTTTCTTAGACTTTTTTTCAAATCATCAGGCGAAACAAAACCGTATCTATCCACAGGCAGATAAGTAATCTCAAATCCTTCTTGTCCGAGTCTTTTTGCTGCCTGCAATGCAGAAAAATGTTCAATACTTGAAACGATTATATGTTTACCTTTCTGCCTGTTCGCATAAGCAACACCCTTAATTGCAAGATTATTTGACTCAGAACCACAGGAAGTAAAAATTATTTCATCAGTCCTGGCATTTATAAGTTTTGCTACATTTGACCGTGCATTCTCAAGGGCATCCTTTGCCCGCTGACCCAGTGAGTGCATACTTTGAGCATTACCATATTCTTCCTGAAGATAAGGGAGCATTGCCTCAAGGACCCTTGG